>CAZREY010000124.1:0-276 GCA_964599015.1 uncultured Thiobacillus sp. | reverse complement strand
CCTTTCACCCGGCGGGATGAAGATTTCCTGGGTCTCGTTGCGCTTCTGGTATTCGTAGCTGTTCATTTCCTCGAAGCGGGCCAGGCGGGCCTTGGACTTGGCCTGGCGGGCCTTGGGGTTCTGGCGCACCCATTCCAGTTCCTGCTTCATGGCCTTCATGTGGGCGTCGATCTGCTTGTTCTCGGTCTCCAGGCGGGCCTCCTTCTGTTCCAGCCAGGAGGAGTAGTTGCCCTTCCAGGGGATGCCGTGGCCCCGGTCCAGCTCAAGAATCCACTC
>CAZREY010000123.1:0-7508 GCA_964599015.1 uncultured Thiobacillus sp. | reverse complement strand
TGGGCACCGAGAGCCTGAAGGTCTTCATCCACTACGGCACTCCCGGCGGCATGCCCGGTTTCGGCACCTCCAACGAGATGACCGAGAAAGAGGTCGAGATGATGGCCCGCTACATCCAGCATCCGGCGCCCACCCCGCCGGAGTGGGGCATGAAGGAGATCAAGGCCTCCTGGAAGCTGCTGGTTCCGCCCGAGAAGCGGCCCAAGAAGCAGATGAACAACCTGAATCTGAGCAACCTGTTCGCCGTGACCCTGCGGGACTCGGGTGAGCTGGCCCTCATCGACGGCGACTCCAAGAAGATCGTCACCATCCTGAAGACGGGCTTCGCGGTACACATCTCCCGCCTGTCCAAGTCCAGCCGCTATCTCTACACCACCGGCCGCGACGGTCTCATCAACCTGATCGACCTGTGGATGGAAACGCCCCAGACCGTGGCCACCATCCGCACGGGTTCGGATGCCCGCTCCATCGACACCTCCAAGTACAAGGGCTTCGACGACAAGGTGGCCATCGCCGGCACCTACTGGCCGCCCGCCTACGTGCTGATGGACGGCTTCACCCTGGAACCCTGGAAGGTCATGTCCACCCGGGGCTACACCTATGACGAGCAGGAATACCACCCGGAGCCCCGCGTGGCCTCCATCGTCTCCTCCCACATCAAGCCCGAGTTCGTGGTGAACGTGAAGGAGACCGGCAAGGTGCTGCTGGTGAACTACAGCGACATCAAGAACCTGAAGACCACCGAGATCGAGGCCGAGCGCTTCCTGCACGACGGCGGCTGGGATTCCTCCAAGCGCTACTTCCTGGTGGCCGCCAACATGCGCGACACCGTGTCCGTGGTGGACACCAAGGAAGGCAAGCTGGCCGCCAACGTGAAGGTGGGCACCAAGCCCCACCCGGGCCGCGGTGCCAACTGGAACGACACCAAGTACGGTCCCGTGTGGGCCACGGGCCACCTGGGTTACGAGACCATCGCGGTGATCGGCACCGACCCGGCCAAGCACAAGCAGCATGCCTGGAAGGTGGTGCGCACGCTGAAGAACCACGGCAACGGCTCCCTGTTCATCAAGACCCATCCCAAGTCCAAGAACCTTTGGGTGGATGCGGCCCTGAGCCCGGAAGCCGAACTGCGCCAGTCCGTGTCGGTCTTTGACCTGAAGAACCTGGACAAGCCCGCCCAGGTGATCAACCTCGCCAAGCTGGCCGGCATCGCCGAAGGCCGCGTCACCCACCCCGAGTACAACAAGGCGGGCGACGAGGTGTGGTTCTCCGTGTGGGGCCCGAAGAACGGCGAGTCCGCCCTGGTGGTCATGGACGACAAGACCCGCAAGCTGAAGGCCGTGATCAAGGACAAGCGCCTGGTCACCCCCACCGGCAAGTTCAACGTCTACAACACCGTGCACGACGTGTATTGATGGCTGCTTGAACGACTCGGCCGTCCACCCGGGCGGCCGGGTTTGCAGGCCGTCTTCCGCGAGGATGGCCCGCAAACCGGATAGGAGTGAATGATGCAAGGAACCCGATCTCCGACGAATTGCCGAGGCTGTCATGTCCCGGCTGAGAACCGGACCGGACCGGCGCCGTCCGGCTGGCTCCTGATGCTGTCGGGCACCGGCTTCGCGGCCCTGACGGCCCTGGCCGTGCTGGCCTTGTCCTCCCTGGTGTCTCCCGCCAGCGCGGACACCGGCGCGACGCCTCCCCCACCGGCGCGGCAGAAGGAACTGATCCATCTGGTGCGCCAGGAATGCGGCTTCTGCCACGGCCTGCACCTCACCGGCGGCCTGGGTTCCCCCCTCACCGCCCAGGCCATGAAGGACAAGCCGGCGGAAACCCTGGAAGCGGTCATACGCTACGGCATCCCCGGCACCGCCATGCCAGGCTGGGAGCCCTTCCTCACCGAGCCGGAGACCCGCTGGATCGTGCAGCACCTGCAACAAGGATTTCCCGAATGACCATCAAGAAACTCGTTTCCCTCTTCGCCCTGTGCCTGCCCCTGCTGGCCCAGGCGGCGGACCCCGTGGGCAGCGGTCCCCTGCGGGGAACGGGCGATCTGGGCATCGCCGTGGAACGGGCCAAGGGCAGCCTGCAATGGCTGGACACCAGCAGGTTGAGCAGCCTGGGCCGCATCGAGGGGCTGGGGGACCTGTCCCACGCCTCCGCCGTGTTCTCCCGGGATGCCCGCCATGCCTACGTGTTCGGCCGGGACGGCGGTCTCACCAAGGTGGACCTGCTCACCGGCACGGTGGTGAAGCGGGTGATCCAGTCCGGCAACTCCATCGGCGGCGCCATCTCCCAGGACGGCCGCTTCATCGCCGCCGCCAACTACACCCCGGGCGGCGTGAAGGTCTTCGATGCCGAGACCCTGGAGCTCATCGCCGACATCCCCACCGACTCCAAGGTCATCGGCCTGGAGGACGTGCCGGGCAACCGCTTCGCCTTCAGCCTGTGGGACAAGGGAGAAATCTGGCTCGCCGATCTGTCGGCCGACCCCAGGCAGCCCAGGCTCACCAAGTTCAGCAATATCGGCACCCAGCCCTACGACGCCCTCATCTCCCCGGACGGGCGCTGGTACGTGGCCGGCCTGTACGGCGAGAACGGCATCGCCGTGCTGGACATGTGGAATCCGGACAAGGGCGTGAAGCGGGCCCTGCCGGACTACGGCCGGGGCGAGGAAAAGCTGCCCGTGTACAAGATGCCCCATCTGGAGACTTGGGCCATGGTGGGCAACCTGGCCTTCATCCCCGGCGTGGGCCGGCACGAGGTGGTGATCGTGGACGTGTCCACCTGGACCCAGGTGGGCGTGATCCCCGTCGCCGGACAGCCCGTGTTCGTCATGGCCCAGCCCGACGGCCGCCGCCTGTGGGTGAACTTCGCCTTCCCCCACTACGACACGGTGCAGGTCATCGACGTGCCCAGCCAGACGGTCGTGCACACCATGAAGCCCGGCAAGGCGGTCCTGCACATGGAGTTCACCCCCCGGGGCGAGCATGTCTGGCTCTCGGTGCGGGACGCCAACCGCCTGGAGGTGTACGACACCGCCAGCTTCGCCAAGCTTAAGGAACTGCCCGCCGAGGCTCCCAGCGGCATCTTCTTCACCTCCCGCGCCCACAGGTTCGGACTATGAATACGCCCATGACCACCCCCCTCTCCGAGATGGAGTTCCGCCTGCTCAACGACTGGCAGCGGGGCTTCCCCCTCACGCCCCGGCCCTATGCCGAGCTGGCCGCCCGCCTGGGCTGCGACGAGGCCACCGTGCTGGAGCGCCTGGCCAGCCTGAAGGAGCGGGGCCACGTCTCCCGCGTGGGCGCCGTGTTCCGCCCCCACGTGCTGGGCTGGAGCACCCTGGCGGCGGTGGCCTGCCCGGCCGAGCGGCTGGAGGAGGTGGCCCGGGTCATCGACGCCTTCCCCGAGGTGAACCACAACTACGAGCGGGAGCACGCCTACAACCTCTGGTTCGTGGCCGCCGCCCCCTCCCGGGAACGGGTGGCCGAGGTGCTGGCGGAGATCCACCGCCGGACCGGTCTGAAGCCCCTGGACCTGCCCATGCTGGCGGACTACCACATCGACCTGGGTTTTGAATTGGGCGGAAGACAGCCCAGGCGCAGCCCTCACCAGGATGCCGCCGGCAGCCCGGTGGACGTGGCCGTCCTGCGGCAGCGGCTGGAGTCCGCCGACTATGCCGTGGCCACGGCCCTGGAGAACGGCCTGGAACTCGCTTCCCGGCCCTACGCCCCCCTGGCCGCCCGCTGCGGCATGAATGAAGCCGCCTTCATCGCCCGCCTGGGGCGCCTGCTGGAGCTGTCCGTGATCCGCCGTTTCGGCGTGGTGGTGCGCCACCGGGAACTGGGCTACACCGCCAACGCCATGGTGGTGTGGGACATCCCTGATGGCCGGGTCGCCGAGGTGGGCCGGCTGCTGGCCGCCCAGCCCGGCGTGACCCTGTGCTACCAGCGTCCCCGTCGCCTGCCGGACTGGCCCTACAACCTGTTCTCCATGGTGCACGGCCGGGACCGGGACGCGGTGCTGGAACAGGTGGCCCAACTCCGGGAGCTGCTGCGTGGCGCCCTGGGCCTGGATGAAGTGGCCTGCCGCCCCCTGGTCTCCCGCCGCCGCTTCAAGCAGTGCGGCGCCCGTTACTCCAGCCTGCCCAAGGCGGCGTGACATGAAACAGCCCCTCCACGCGCTCCGCTCGCTGCCCCCCAGGGGAATGTCAGCACGCCTGGGGCGGCCCGGCGCGTACTGACATGGTCACCCTGGCCCCCAACCAACCTATCCGGGACACCACGCCCCCGGCGGAACTGGACGAGGTGGACCGCCGCATCATCAACGCCCTCCAGGGCGGCTTTCCCGTGTGCGAGCATCCCTACGCCATGGCCGCCCGGGACCTGGGCCTTGAAGAGGCGGAACTCCTGGCGCGACTGCAACGCCTGCTGGACGAGCGGGTGCTGACCCGCTTCGGTCCCCTCTACAACGCGGACCGTTTCGGCGGCGGCAACGTGCTGGCCGCCATGTCGGTGCCCAACCCGGAGTTCGAGCGGGTGGCCCAGTTCGTCAACCTGCAACCGGAGATCGCCCACAACTACCGGCGGGAACACCGCCTGAACATGTGGTTCGTGGGCGCCGCCGAGACCCCGGAAAAGGTGGAGGCCGCCTTCCGCTACATCGAGGACGTCTGCGGCTATCCCGTCTACCGCTTCCCCAAGGAACGGGAGTTTTTCGTGGAATTGAAGCTGAAGGCATGAACGGCATGGAATTGGGCGAGATCGACCAGCGCATCATCCAGGCCACTCAGGCGGGCCTGCCCCTGGTGCCGGAACCCTACCAGGCCGTGGCTGCCCAACTGGGCCTGACGGCGGAAGAAGTGATGGCGCGGCTGCGGGCCATGGAGGCGTCCGGCGTCATCCGCCGCATCGGCGTAGTGCCCAACCACTATGCCCTGGGATACAAGGCCAACGGCATGACCGTGTGGGATGTGGACGACGCCCTGGTGGACGAACTGGGAGAGCGCGTCGGCCGGCTGGAGTTCGTCAGCCACTGCTACCGTCGTCCCCGCCGGCTGCCCCAGTGGCCCTACAACCTGTTCGCCATGGTGCACGGACACGACCGGGACGAGGTCATCGGCTATGCCGCCGAGATCGGGCGCGTCCTGGGCAAGGCCTGCCATCACCACGACATCCTCTACAGCAGCCGCATCCTGAAGAAGACCGGATTACGCATAGGAAGCTAGCCATGTTTCGTGTCACCCAATTCATGCAGGAACTCGTCAATCCCACGCCGGTGGGTCCCCATCGCAACCCGCCCGGTCCGGTGGTCATCTGGAACCTGGTGCGGCGCTGCAACCTCACCTGCAAGCACTGCTACTCCATCTCCGCCGACAAGGACTTCCCCGGCGAGCTGTCCACCGAGGAAGTGTTCCGCGTCATGGATGACCTGAAGGCCGCCCGGGTGCCGGTGCTCATCCTCTCCGGCGGCGAGCCCCTGCTGCGGCCGGACATCTTCGACATCGGCCGGCGCGCCAAGGCCATGGGCTTCTACGTGGGCCTGTCCAGCAACGGCACCCTGGTGAACGAAGACAATGTGAAGGCCATCGCCGCCACGGGCTTCGACTACGTGGGCATCAGCCTGGACGGCATCCAGCAGACCCACGACCGCTTCCGCCGCAAGGAGGGCGCCTTCGACGCCGCCCTGAACGGCGTGCGCCTGTGCCGGGAGGCGGGGGCCAAGGTGGGCATCCGCTTCACCATCGCCCAGGAGAACGCCCATGATTTCCCGGCCCTGCTGGACCTCATGGAGGCGGAGTCCATCGACAAGTTCTACCTGTCCCACCTGAACTACGCGGGCCGGGGCAACAAGAACCGCAAGGACGATGCCCACTTCCGCACCACCCGCGCCGCCATGGACCTGCTCTTCGACCGCTGCTGGCGCCATGTGCAGGCGGGCCGGCCCAAGGAGTTCGTCACCGGCAACAACGACGCCGACGGCGTCTACCTGCTGCACTGGGTGGCCTCCCGCTTCCCGGAACAATACGAGCACATCCGCGGCAAGCTGGTGCAATGGGGGGGCAACGCCAGCGGCGTGAACGTGGCCAACATCGACAACATCGGCGATGTGCACCCGGACACCATGTGGTGGAACTACCCCCTGGGCAACGTGCGCCAGCGCCCCTTCGGCGATATCTGGGCCGACACCTCCGACCCCCTCATGGCCGGCCTGAAGCAGTCCCCGCGGCCCGTGGGCGGCCGCTGCGGCCAATGCCGCCATGTGGACATCTGCAACGGCAACACCCGCGTGCGGGCCTGGCAGACCACCGGCGACTTCTGGGCGGAAGACCCGGGCTGCTACCTGGCGGACGAGGAAGTGGGCGTGGCGCAGCCCCAGGATCTGGTTTTGGAGAATTGAAATGAACAAGTTCGTCGGCCTTGCCCTGGCCCTGTTGATCGTTGCGCCCGCGGTTCAAGCCGTGGGCACGCCCGACCCCGAGAAGCTCTACGAGACCCACTGCCTCTCCTGCCACGCCCCCAACCGCCTGGGGGGCATGGGGCCCACCCTGCTGCCGGAATCCCTGGCGCGGCTGAAGAAGGCCGACGCCTACAAGGCCATCGCCGAGGGCCTGCCCGCCACCCAGATGCCGGGCTTCAAGGACATCCTCAAGCCGGAGGAGATCCAGGTCCTGGCCGCCTGGATCTACACCCCCAACAAGATTCCCCCCAAGTGGGACGCCGAGGACATCAAGGCCTCCCACATCCTCAACGCGGAGAACGTGGACCTGCCGGCCAAACCGGTGTTCAAGGCGGACCCCACCAACGTCACCCTGGTGGTGGAGCACGGCGACCACCACATCAGCGTGCTGGATGGCGACGTCATGGAGCCCTTCCACCGTTTCCAGACCCGCTACGCCCTGCACGGCGGGCCCAAGTTCACCCCGGACGGGCGCTTCGTCTACTGGGCCAGCCGGGATGGCTGGATCACCAAGTACGACCTGTGGAACCTGAAGGTGGTGGCCGAGATCCGGGCCGGCATCAACACCCGCAACGTGGCGGTGTCCAGCGACGGGCAATACGTCATGGTGGCCAACTACCTGCCCCATACCCTGGTGGCCTTGAGCGGCAAGGACCTGTCCCTGGTGAAGGTGATTCCCGTGGTGGCGGCCAATGGCAAGAGCTCCCGGGTCTCCGCCGTGTACGACGCCCGGCCCCGGGCCAGCTTCATCGCCGCCCTGAAGGACATCCCCGAGGTGTGGGAGATCCCCTATGACGGCCGCCCCGTGTACAAGGGGCTGGTGCACGATTACCAGTTCAAGGAAGCCATCCCCGAGCCCGGCCCCCTGCCGGTCCGCCAGATCGCCACGGACCAGATCCTGGACGACTTCTTCTTCGACCAGGACTACAAGTACCTCATGGGCGCCTCCCGGGACAATCCCAAGGGCGAGGTCATCCACCTGGGCGCCGGCCGCAAGATCGCCGATCTGGACATTCCCGGCATGCCCCACCTGGGCTCCGGCATCACCT
>CAZREY010000122.1:0-7511 GCA_964599015.1 uncultured Thiobacillus sp. | reverse complement strand
TTCCTGGTGTTCCACGGCAAGGAGCGCTTCCGCAACGCCCACGCCGGCCATGACCAGGAAGGCGGCAAGGATGACGATGTCCACGGCCATCATCACGGCGGCCATTCCGAGCCTCATGAATCCTCCTGGGTGGTGACCCTGCCCCTGGTCCTGCTGGCCATCCCGTCCGTGATCATCGGCTACCTGGCCATCGAGCCCATGCTGTTCGGCGGCTGGTTCGGCCACGCCATCAGCGTGGATGCGGAAGCCCATCCGGCCATGACGGAGCTGGCCAACATGTTCCACGGCGCCGCCGCCATGGGCCTCCATGCGCTGCAAACCCTTCCCTTCTGGCTGGCCGTGGCCGGCGTGGGCTCGGCCTGGTACCTGTACATGGTGAATCCGGCCCTGCCCCAGAAGATCCGGGAGCGCTTCAACATCCTGTACGTGATCCTGGATAAGAAGTACGGCTTCGACGACTTCAACGACTGGTTCTTCGCCGGCGGCGCCCGCCTGCTGGGCGGCCGCCTGTGGCGCTGGGGCGACGTGATGGCCATCGACGGCGCCCTGGTGAACGGCAGCGCCCGTCTGGTGGGCCGCATCGCCAACGTGGTGCGCCACCTGCAATCCGGCTTCATCTACCACTACGCCTTCGCCATGCTGGTGGGCGTGCTGTTGCTGGCCACCTGGTTTGCTCGTTGATAAAGCGCGTGGATAAACAAACGAAAGTGAAGAACGCATGATGGAAGCGATGTTCTCGGGAGTGGGTCTGCTCAGCCTCGCCATATGGGTACCCATCGTGGCCGGCGTGCTCATCCTGGCCACGGGCGGCGACGGCAACCGGGACGGCCAGCGCACCCTGGCCCTGCTGGGCTCCGCCCTGGGATTCCTGGTGACCCTGCCCCTGTGGACCGGCTTCGATACCACCACCGCGGCCATGCAGTTCGAGGAACTGGCCCCCTGGATTCCCGCCTTCAACATCCGCTACCACCTGGGGGTGGACGGCATCTCCATGCCCTTCGTCATCCTCAACAGCTTCACCACCCTGCTGGTGGTGCTGGCGGGCTGGGAGGTGATCAAGGAGCGGGTGGGCCAGTACATGGCCGCCTTCCTCATCCAGTCCGGCCTGCTCAACGGCGTGTTCGCGTCCCTGGACGGGGTGCTGTTCTATGTCTTCTTCGAGGCCATGCTCATCCCCCTGTACCTGATCATCGGCATGTGGGGCGGCCCCAACCGGGTCTACGCGGCCATCAAGTTCTTCCTCTACACCCTGCTGGGCTCCCTGCTCATGCTGGTGGCCCTGATCTACCTGTTCTTCCAGAGCGGCGGCAGCTTCGAGATCCTGGCCTGGCACCGGACGGGCCTCACCATGACGGCCCAGATGCTGCTGTTCGTGGCCTTCTTCTTCGCCTTCGCCGTGAAGGTGCCGATGTGGCCGGTGCACACCTGGTTGCCGGACGCCCACGTGGAGGCCCCCACGGGCGGCTCCGTGGTGCTGGCGGCCATCACCCTGAAGGTGGGGGCCTACGGCTTCCTGCGCTTCATCCTGCCCATCGTGCCGGACGCCTCCCACGAGCTGACCTGGCTCATCGTCACCCTGTCCCTCGTCGCCGTGGTGTACATCGGCCTGGTGGCCCTGGTGCAGAGCGACATGAAGAAGCTCATCGCCTACTCCTCCATCGCCCACATGGGCTTCGTCACCCTGGGCTTCTTCCTGTTCAACCCCCTGGGCATCGAAGGCGGCCTGATCCAGATGATTTCCCATGGCTTCGTCTCGGCGGCCATGTTCCTGTGCGTGGGGGTGATGTACGACCGGGTCCACTCCCGCCAGATCAGCGACTACGGCGGCGTGGTGAACACCATGCCCAGATTCGCCGCCTTCTTCATGCTGTTCGCCATGGCCAACGCGGGCCTGCCGGCCACCTCCGGCTTCGTGGGCGAGTTCATGGTGGTGCTGGGGGCCGTGCAGGTGAACTTCTGGTGGGCCGCCCTGGCCGCCACCACCCTGATCTTCGGCGCCGCCTACACCCTGTGGATGTACAAGCGGGTGGTCTTCGGCCCCGTGGCCAACGAGCACGTGGCGGAACTCTCCGACATCAACTCCCGCGAATTCCTGGTGCTGCTGCTGCTGGCCCTGTGCGTGCTGGGCATGGGCCTGTACCCCGCGCCCCTGACCGAGGTGATGCATGCCTCGGTGAACAACCTGCTGGACCACGTGGCCCACAGCAAGCTGGTTTACTAAAGAGATGGACGCCATGACTTTCACCATGCCCGACCTGGCCCCCGCCCTACCGGAGATCTTCGTCCTGGCCATGGCCTGCGCCATCCTGCTCATCGATGTCATCACCAAGGACAGCAAGCTGTCCTACACCCTGACCCTGATCACCCTGCTGGGGGCCGCGGTCATCACCGCCTTCACCGCCACGGGCGAGACCCACTACACCTTCAGTGGCCAGTTCGTGGATGACGCCATGGCGGACGTGCTGAAGCTCATGGGCTATTTCGCCACCCTGGCGGTGGTGGTCTATTCCCGTCCCTACCTAGCGGACCGCAACCTGCTGCGGGGCGAGTTCTTCGTGCTGGCCCTGTTCGCCCTGCTGGGCATGATGGTGATGATCTCGGCCAACAACTTCCTGGTGCTGTACGTAGGCCTGGAACTGCTGTCCCTGTCCCTCTACGCCATGGTGGCCTTCCAGCGGGACTCCGCCGTGGCCACCGAGGCGGCCATGAAGTACTTCGTGCTGGGCGCCCTGGCCTCCGGCCTGCTGCTGTATGGCATGTCCCTCATCTACGGCCTCACCGGCACCCTGGAACTGCCCCGCATGGCGGAAATCCTCCAGGAAGGCGTGAAGGACGACATGATCCTCGCCTTCGGCCTGGTGTTCCTGGTGGCGGGCCTGGGCTTCAAGCTGGGCGTGGCCCCCTTCCACATGTGGGTGCCGGACATCTACCAGGGCGCGCCTTCCGCCGTGACCCTGTTCATCGCATCCGCCCCCAAGCTGGCCGCCTTCGCCTTCACCATCCGTCTGCTGGTGGACGGCCTGCAGCCCGCCATCGGCGACTGGCAGGGCATGCTGGCGGTGATGGCCGTGCTCTCGCTGGCCATCGGCAACCTGGCGGCCATCATGCAGACCAATATCAAGCGCATGCTGGCCTACTCCACCATCTCCCACATGGGCTTCCTGTTGCTGGGCGTGCTGGCGGGGACCTTCGCCGGCTACACCGCCGGCCTGTTCTACGCCATCACCTATGTGCTCATGAGCCTGGGGGCCTTCGGCATGGTGGTGTACCTGTCCCGGAAGGATTTCGAGGCCGTGAGCCTGGACGACTTCAAGGGCCTCAACCAGCGCCACCCCTGGCTGGCGGCCATCATGGCCATGCTCATGTTCTCCATGGCCGGCATCCCCCCCTTCGTGGGCTTCTACGCCAAGTTGTCCGTGCTCCAGGCCCTGGTGGGCGCCGGCTGGACCTGGCTTGCCGTAGTGGCCGTGATGTTCTCCCTCATCGGCGCCTTCTACTATCTGCGGGTGGTGAAGATCCTGTACTTCGACAGCCCCCGGGCCGATGTACCCCCCGTCGCCCCCGTGGGCGATGTCCAGGCCCTGCTTTCCGTCAACGGCCTGGCCGTCCTGGCCCTGGGGCTGGCGCCCCAGTTCCTCATCGCGCTGTGCGCCCAGGCGATGCAGATGTCGCTCCAGTAAAGCGCGACCCGCGGCCCAGAGGAGGCGTGCAACGGAGGTTGGCGAGTCTGGCAGGTGCCCGCGGGCGCGCAATTACCTCCCGCGAAGACTTCACTCCGTACGGTGGGGTTCGCTAAGGGGTGTAACCGCGAGGTGATACTGGTGCCCGGAACCGGAATCGAACCGGTACGGCCTTGCGGCCGAGGGATTTTAAGTCCCTTGTGTCTACCAATTTCACCATCCGGGCGGGATGATGTTCAGCGCTTGCCGCCTTTGTTCTTGAGTTCCATCTCGATGAGGTCGTCCAGGGTTTCGAACAGTTTGGCGTGGCTGCCTGTCATGTAGGCGGAAGTCGTGTACTTGCCGTTTACGGCGAAGGCAGGGACGCCGGTGAGCTTGTAGGCCTGGGTCAACTGCTTGGCGCGCATGACCTTGCTGTTGACGCCGAAGGAGTTGTAGGCGGCAGCAAGCTTCTGGCGGTCCACGCCCTTGGTGGCGGCCCAGTCAAAGAAGGTCTCGGGATTGTTCAGGTCCATGCCCTGGCTGTGGATGGCCTTGAACACTTCGCCGTGCAGTTGCTCCACGAGTCCCAGGGCCTCCAGGGCATAGAACGCCCGGGTGAGCGGGATCCAGGAGTCGTTGAGGATGCCGGGGACACGCTTGAGCACCGCGTTCTTGGGCAGTTTCCTGGCCCAGGACTGGAGTTCGGGTTCCAGGTTGTAGCAATGGGGGCAGCGGTACCAGAAGAACTCCAGCACTTCCACCTGGCCGGCTTTCACGTCGGTGCGCTGGGGCGTGGCCAGAACGGCGTAGTCGATGCCGGCATCCGCGGCCTGGGCGGCGGGCATGGCGGTGGAGAGGGGAAGGGCCAGAATCAGGGCGGTGATGAGCTTGTTCATGAAGGCTCCTATTGGGGGTTCACGGGGTCTTTGAGCAACCGGGCGTTGAAATCGTTCTGGGTGAGGATGTCCAGGTCGCCGAAGGCGTCGTCCTCGCGCTTGTAGGGACCAACGCGGATGCGGTACAGGGGTTGACCGTTGTTGTCGATTTTCTGGGTGCTGGCGCGCAGGTTGAGCATGACGAGCCTGGCCCGGATCTGGTCAGCCTTCTTGGCGTCGCTGAGGGCGGCGATCTGTAGCCACCACGTGTCCTTGGAGGTGGGGGGTTCCACTGGCCGGGCAGGCTTGTCGCCGGGCAGGATGCCATAGAAGGTGTAGTTGACCTGGGGCCGGGGGGCGGGGGTGCTCTCCGTCTTGGGCGCGGGCTTGGGTGTGGCTTCGCGGACCGGTTTGGGTGGAGGGGCCTTGACCTGCCGTTGGGGGGGCGCGGGGGCGGGTTCGGGCGCCTCTCCGCCAGCTTGGGTTTCCTGTTCCGCCTGGGGGGCCGGGGCCGGCGCGGAGTCCGCGGCCTTCATGGGGGTGGGGGTCATGTTGAGGTACCAGGCCACGCCCGCCGCCAGGGTGACGCCCATGGCCAGGCCGATCATCAGGCCGGTGAACAGGCTGCCGCCCTTGCGGCCGGTCTTTTGGCCTTCGTCGCGCCGGGGGCTTCTGCCTTCCCGTCTGGCCATGGACTTACATCTTCTCCGGCGCGGACACGCCCAGGATGGCAAGGCCGCTGCGCAATACCTGGCGCGTGGCGGCGATGAGGAGCAGGCGGGCAGTCCTCAGTTCCTCGTCGTCCACCAGGAACTGGCAGGCAACATACAGACCGTGGAGGTCCGCCGCCAGGTCCTTCAGGTAGTAGGCGATTACGTGAGGCGAGAACTCCCGGGCGGCGTTGGTCATGACTTCGGGGAATTCCGCCAGGCGCCGCAGCAGGGCGATCTCCTGGGGGTGTTCCAGGCGGGCGATGCTGGCATCCAGCAGGTCTGCTTCCAGACCGCCCCAGGCGTTCAGCACGCTGGATATGCGCGCGTGGGCGTACTGGATGTAGTACACCGGGTTGTCGTTGCTCTGGCTCTTGGCCAGGTCCAGGTCGAAGTCCAGGTGCTGGTCCGACTTGCGCAGCACGTAGAAGAAGCGGGCGGCGTCGTTGCCCACCTCGTGGCGCAGGTCCCGCAGGGTGACGTATTCCCCGGCGCGGGTGGACATGGAGGCCTTCTGGCCGTTGCGGTAGAGCACGGCGAACTGCACCAGGGCCACCATGAGGCGGTCCGCGTCCACGCCGGCGGCGGTCAGCGCCCCCTTCACCCGTGGGATGTAACCGTGGTGGTCCGCGCCCCATACGTCAACGACCCGGGAGAAGCCCCGCTCGAACTTGTTCAGGTGGTAGGCGATGTCGGCGGCGAAATAGGTATAGATACCGTTCTCGCGGCGTACCACCCGGTCCTTCTCGTCGCCGAAGGCGGTGGAGCGGAACCACAGGGCGTTGTCCTGCTCGTAGAGGTGGCCGTGCTTGCGCAGGGCCTCCACGGCCCGGTCGATGAGGCCGGATTCGTGCAGGGTCTTCTCGGAGAACCAGGTGTCGAAGATGACGCCGAATTCGGTCAGGTCGTTGCGGCCGTCTCCCAGCTGTTCTTCCAGGGCGGTGCCATGCACATAGGCGTAGTCCGCACCCAGCAGATGCTTGGCGTTGGCGATGAGGGCGTCCAGATGGCCCTCCGGGTCTGCGGCGGCGTCCGGTGTCTTGGCCAGCACGTCGGCGGCGGGGCGCTTGTAGCGGTCCCCGTGGAGGGCGAAGATGCTGTCGGCCATGGTGCGCACGTAGCCGCCCTGGTAGGCGTTGCCCGGGAAGGGCACGAATTCGCTGCACAGTTCCAGATAGCGCAGCCAGGTGGACAGGGCCAGGATGTCCATCTGCCGGCCGGCGTCGTTGACGTAGTACTCCCGGTGTACGTCGTAGCCGGCGAAGGCCAGCACATTGGCCAGACTTGCGCCGAAGGCCGCGCCCCGGCCGTGGCCGACGTGGAGGGGGCCGGTGGGGTTGGCGGAGACGAACTCCACCTGGATCTTCTCGCCCTTGCCCAGGTCGCCCCGGCCATAGGCACCGCCCGTACGCAGCACGTGGGGCGCCAGGCCCTGCCAGGCGGCCGGCTTGAGGAACACGTTGATGAAGCCCGGGCCGGCGATCTCCGTCTTTTCCACCAGGTCGGAGGCGGGCAGGGCGGCCAGCAGGGCCTGGGCCACTTCCCGGGGATTGCGTTTCAGGGGCTTGGCCAGCTGCATGGCCACGCTGCACGCGAAATCACCGTGGCTGGCCTGCTTGGGCCGATCCAGCTCCACCTCCACCGGCAGATCCGGCGCTACATGCCTGACGGCGGTTTGGAACAGGGAAACAAGCAGGGGTTTGGGTGCGGTGTAGGAGGTCATGGTACTAACATCAGAATATGTTTGGAATTATACCGGGCGCTCCCATCCCCCTGTCTTCGTGGGGACATTGCTTTCGATATAGATGCTTACCCCAAGGAAGAATGGTGGAATCTCTTGGGAAGCGTCAAAATTTCAACACTTTGATTTCGGCGCTACATTGATCATGCAACCCCGCCATTTTGACGATTTCCTATTTGTCACGCTTTACACGAGCGGACGGGCGCCCTTGTTGCAGGCTCAGGAGGTCAAGCGTCTGGTGCTGGCCAAGATGGTGGAAACCAAGCGAAGGTTCAATCTGCACATCGCGGGATATGTCCTGCTGGATGATCACATGCACTGGCTGTTTTCCTCTCCGCCCAGCAATGAGCATTCCGCCATCATCAACCATCTGCGTGCGGGTGTGCAGCGTGACTGCCGCAAGCTTGTGGGGGGCCTGAACACTGAGCAATTTTGGGAGCACGGCGTGAAGTCGCGCCTTGTGCAGGGTAAGGAAGAGCTGCGCAACCATCTGGATTTCATCCATTACGATCCGGTACGCCAT
>CAZREY010000121.1:0-7541 GCA_964599015.1 uncultured Thiobacillus sp. | reverse complement strand
CCTCGTCCAGGATGATGAAGGCGTCGTTCAGGGTGCGCCCCCGCATGAAGGCCAGGGGGGCCACCTCGATCTGCTGCTTCTCGAAGGCCTTGTTGGCCTTGTCGAAGCCCATCAGGTCCCACAGGGCGTCGTAGAGTGGACGCAGGTAGGGGTCCACCTTCTGCACCAGGTCCCCGGGCAGGAAACCCAGGCGTTCCCCCGCCTCCACCGCCGGGCGCACCAGCACGATGCGCTTCACCAGGTCCCGCTCCAGGGCGTCCACCGCCCCGGCCACGGCCAGGTAGGTCTTGCCCGTGCCGGCGGGGCCGATGCCGAAGGTGATGTCGTGCTCCTGCATCTGGCGGATGTAGGTGTTCTGCCGCGCCGTGCGGCCGTGCAGCCCGGCCCGCCGGGTCATGAGCACGGGGATCTCGTTTTCGGGCGTGCCCGGCCTGGGCTTGTGGGCGATCTCCACCAGGGCCAGCTGGATGTCGTCGATGTCCAGGGGCTTGCGCGCCCGCTGGTAGAAGTCCTTGAGCAGCAGGCCGGCGGCCTCGGCCTTGTCGCCGGAAACCTGGAACACCTCGCCGCGGCGGTGGATGTTCACGTTCAGGGCGGTCTCGATCTGGCGCAGGTTTTCGTCCAGCACCCCGCACAGGTTGGCCAGGCGGGCGTTGTCGGCGTCGGGGAAGGTGATCTGCACGGTGTCTACCGGGTGACGACTTCGCCACGCAGGGAATGGGGGTTGGCCTGGGTGATGGTGACGTCCACGAATTGCCCTATCAGCCTTGGCGGCGCGGGGAAGTTGACGATGCGGTTGTTCTCCGTGCGGCCCATGAGTTCGCTGGCATCCTTCTTCGACGTGCCTTCCACCAGTACCCGCTGCATCGAGCCCACCATGGCGGCGCTGATGGCGGCGGCCTGGGCGTTGATCTGGTCCTGGAGGTGGTAGAGGCGCTGCATCTTCTCGTCGTGGGGGGTCTTGTCCTCCAGATCGCAGGCGGGGGTGCCGGGCCGGGGGCTGTAGAGGAAGCTGAAGGAGGCGTCGAAGCCCACCTCGGCGATGAGCTTCATGGTGGCGTCGAAATCCACTTCCGACTCGCCGGGGAAGCCGACGATGAAGTCCGAGGCGATGGAGATGTCCGGCCGGGCGGCCTTCACCTTGCGGATGATGCTCTTGTATTCCAGGGCCGTGTAGCCGCGCTTCATCAATGCCAGGATGCGGTCGGAGCCGGACTGGACCGGCAGGTGCAGGTAACCGGCCAGCTTTGGCAGCCGGGCATAGCAGTCGATGAGGCGCTGGGTGAACTCCCGGGGATGGGAGGTGGTGAAGCGGATGCGCTCGATGCCGGGGATTTCGTGCACCAGCTCCAGCAGCAGGGCGAAGTCCGCCACCTCTCCTTCTGCCATGGCGCCACGGTAGGCGTTCACGTTCTGGCCCAGCAGGGTCACCTCCTTCACGCCCTCGGCGGCGAGATGGGCCACCTCGGCGAGCACGTCCGCCAGGGGGCGGGAGACCTCCTCGCCCCGGGTGTAGGGCACCACGCAGAAGGTGCAGTACTTGGAACAGCCTTCCATCACCGAGACGAAGGCCGTGGGGCCTTCCACCCGGGCGGGGGGCAGGTGGTCGAATTTCTCGATCTCGGGAAAGTCGATGTCCACCTGGGATTTGCCGGTCTCCCGCCGCCTGGCCATCATGGCCGGCAGCCGGTGCAGGGTCTGGGGCCCGAACACCAGGTCCACGTAGGGAGCCCGCCTGACGATGGCCGCCCCTTCCTGGCTGGCGACACACCCGCCCACGCCGATGATCAGGTCCGGGTTCCGCTGCTTGAGGTGGCGCACCATGCCCAGGTCGGTGAACACCTTTTCCTGGGCCTTCTCCCGCACGGAGCAGGTGTTGAACAGGATGACGTCCGCCTCCTCCGGGCTGTCCGTCTTCTCGTAGCCCCCTTCCGCTCCCAGCACGTCCGCCATCTTGTCGGAGTCGTACTCGTTCATCTGGCAGCCGAAGGTGCGGATAAAGACTTTGCGGGACATGGAGTACTTGGGGAGTGGGGAGTGGGGAGTGGGGAGTGGGAAAATGTATCAGCGCCGCTGGGCCAAAGCCAGCAGGCGGGCCACCCGCTGCTCCGTGGCGGGGTGGGTGCGGAACAGGCCCTGCAGGTCCCCGCCGGACAGGGGGTTGATGATCATCATCTGGGCGGTCTCCGGATGGGCCTCGGCGGCATGCATGGGGGTGCCCCGGGCATAGGCCTCGATCTTGCGCAGGGCGCTGGCCAGGGCCTCCGGATCGCCGGCGATCTCGGCGCCGCCGGCATCCGCGCCGAACTCCCGGGCCCGGGAGATGGCCATCTGGATGAGCATGGCGGCCAGGGGGGCCAGGATCATGACCACGATCTGCACGACGGGGTTGGGCCGGTCCCTGTCGCCGCCGAAGAACATGCCGAACTGGGCCAGGGCGGAAATGGCGCCGGCCATGGTGGCGGAGATCGTGGAGATGAGGGTGTCCCGGTGCTTCACGTGGGCCAGCTCGTGGGCCATCACGCCCCGCAGCTCCCGCTCGGACAGGATGCGCATGAGGCCCGTGGTGGCTGCCACGGCGGCGTGTTCCGGGTCCCGGCCGGTGGCGAAGGCGTTGGGCTGGGCCTCGTCGATGACGTACACCCGGGGCATGGGCAGGGCGGTGCGACGGGCCAGGTCCGCCACCAGGGCGTGGAAGGCGCCGCCGGTCTGGGCGTCCACTTCCCGGGCGTTGTACATGCGCAGGACCATCTTGTCCGAGTTCCAGTAGGCGAACAGGTTCATGGCCCCGCCGATCAGCAGGGCGATGACCATGCCGCCCCGGCCGCCCAGGGCCATGCCCACCACGCCGAACAGGGCGACGATGGCGGCCATGAGCAGGGTGGTCTTGAACCAGTTGTTCAGCATCTCGGTTTTGTGGTTTGGGAAAGATAGGCCTCAGATAGGGCTTCCCACCTGAAATTCAATGGCTTAGCGGTTATTCCAGCACTTCGCCGGGCGCCAGGGGGTTGCCTGCCAGGAATGCCGCCACCGGCTGGCGCTTGCCCCCCGCTTTCTGGACTTCCTGGATGGCCAGGGCATTCTCGCCGCAGGCCACGGTGAAATCGCCCTTGTCCACCTCCAGAACCGCTCCCGGCTGGCCGCGGCCTGCAACCGGGCGGGCCCGCCAGAGCTTGAGGGGCTCGCCGCGCCACAGGGCCGTGGCGCCGGGGAAGGGGTTGAAGGCACGGATGCGGCGATCCAGCACGGCCGCCGGCAGGGACCAGTCCAGGCGAGACTCCTCCTTGCCGATCTTGGCGGCATAGGTGGCCAGGGAGTTGTCCTGGGGCGTGGCGCTGACCTGACCGGCGGCCAGGCGGGGCAGCAGGGCCACGATTTCGGCGGCCCCCAGTTCGGCCAGGCGGTCATGGAGGCTGCCCGTGGTGTCGGTGCCCAGGATGGGGACGGCGGCGCGGCTCAGCATGGCGCCGGTATCCAGGCCGGCGTCCATCCGCATGAGGGTGATGCCGGTTTCCGTGTCTCCCGCCTCGATGGCCCGGTGGATGGGCGCGGCACCCCGCCAGCGGGGCAACAGGGAGGCATGGATGTTGACGCAACCAAGGCGGGGCATGTCCAGCACGGCCTGGGGCAGGATCAGGCCATAGGCGGCCACCACCATGACGTCGGCGTCCGCCTCGGCGATGGGGCGGCGGGCCTCGTCCGTCTTCAGATTATCCGGCTGGGCCACGGCGAGCCCATGGGCCAGGGCCACCTCCTTCACCGGGCTCATGCGCGGTTTCATGCCCCGCCCGGCGGGACGGTCCGGCTGGGTCAAGACGAGAGGAATGTCATGGCCGGCGGCGATGAGGGTCTTCAGGGCGGCCGCCGCGAATTCCGGCGTGCCGGCGAAGATCACCCGCATTACATCGCTTCCTTTGCCTGCTTCAGGAGTTTGCCCTTGATGCGGGATTGCTTCAGGCGGGAGAGGTATTCCACGAACACCTTGCCGTTGAGGTGGTCGATCTCGTGCTGTATGCAGATGGCCAGCAGACCGTCGGCCTCCATTTCGAAGGGATTGCCGTGCAGGTCCAGGGCCCGCACCCTGATGTGCTCGGCCCGGGTGACCTTGTCATAGATGCCGGGCACGGACAGACAGCCTTCCTCGTAAACCGTCTCGCCGTCCTTGGCGAGGATTTCCGGGTTGATGAAAATCTTCAACTGGTCCTTGGTCTCGCTGATGTCCACCAGGATCATGCGGATATGACGGTCCACCTGGGTGGCGGCCAGGCCGATGCCAGGGGCGGCATACATGGTCTCGGCCATGTCGGCGGCCAGCTGGCGGACCTCGTCGTCCACCCGGGCCACGGGCTTGGCCACGGTATGCAGGCGAGGGTCGGGGTAGCGGAGGATTTTCAACAGGGGCATATCGAGCGTAAACGGTGCATTCCGAGCAAAATCTGACAAAGTGCTTTAAGTTTCATCTGAACTGAATTATAACGGGCGCAAAGTTTTATTCAGTCGCCTCTCAAGTCCATCGCTTGATCCCTGCAGGGGGCGGTCCGGGGCAAGGGTCCGGGCCGGGGGCATAGCTAACCATGAGGGCAGGAATCATGCGAATCCTTCCGTTGCTTGTTGCCATCGGCCTGGCTTTCCCCGTCCTGGCGGATGAAGTCCGTCTACAGGATAACGCTCCCCAACGCCATGTGGTGGTGAAGGGCGATACCCTTTGGGATATCTCGGAAAAATTCCTCAAGGATCCCTGGAAGTGGCCGGAGGTCTGGCAGCTCAACCGCGACGAGATCAGGAACCCCCACCTCATCTATCCCGGCGATGTGGTCATCCTCACCATGGAAGGCGGCAAGCCTCGCCTGTCCCTGGAGCGGCGTTTCAGTGAAACCGTCAAGCTTTCCCCCCAGGTAAGGTCGGAACCCATCGTTATCAAGGAACAGGGCATTCCCAGCATTCCCCTCGCCGCCATTCTGCCCCTGCTGGCCAAGGGGGCCGTGGGAGAAGCCAAGGAATTGGAAAGCGCGCCCCGCATCTTGGGTTCCAGCGATGCGCGGGTCATGTTCGCCAAGGGCGACCAGGTCTATGCCTCCAGATCCGATGTCCCCAACCAGGAATGGCGGGTCATGCGTCTGGGCCAGGCCCTGCGCAACCCGGACAACAAGGAAGAAATCCTGGCCTATGAACTGATCTACCTGGGCGATGCGGTCACCGTGACGCCCGGCGAACCCCAGTTGGTCCGTATTACCAGCAATGCCCAGGAAGTGCTGGAGCGGGACCGCCTGCTGCCGGCCTGGAATGGCAATCCGCCCCAGTATGTGCCCCGTGCTCCGGACAAGCCGGTGGAAGCCAAGGTGGTGGCCGCCCTGGGCGGGCCTGTCTATGCCGGTACCTGGATGAACCTGGTACTCAACCAGGGCAAGGACAGCGGGTTGGAGGAGGGGCATGTGCTTGCCCTGTACAGGGCCGGCCGTTCCGTGGCGGACCCCAAGTGCATCCGCGCCAGCAAGATATCCTTCCTGGCGGGGGGCGGGCGTGGCCATGCCGAGGATTGCGTGGCGGACAAGGACGACAAGTCCGCCTTGCCGGATACCAAAGTGGGTCTGGCCTTCGTATACCGGGTTTTCGACAAGTTGGCCTATGCACTGGTGCTGAAGGGGACCGAGCCGGTTTCCGCCGGAGACGTGGCGCGCAACCCCTGATTTTTCCGCTCCGGGGAGGCCGCCATGCCCATGCAGGGTGACGTCGCCGCATGGCTGGCCCTGGAGGCGGTCCCGGGGCTGGGTCCGGAAACCCTCCGCGACCTGCTGGAAGTTTTCACCGGCCCCCAGTCCATTCTTGATGCCTCCGTCACGCAGTTGACACCCATCGTGGGCAAGAGCCTGGGCCGGGCCATCGCCCAGGTGGGTGAACAATCCGGGGCAGCCGAATTCATCGCCGCCGCCCAGGCCTGGCTTGAACAGCCGGACAATCATTTCATTCCCCGCACGGATCCCCGGTATCCGCCCCAATTGCTGGACCTGGCCGATGCGCCCGGCTGGCTGTACGTCAAGGGCGACCCGGACTGGCTGGCCCGGCCCATGCTGGCCATCGTGGGGAGCCGCCATGCCACGCAGCAGGGGTTGCGGGATGCCGCCGCCTTCGCCCAGACCCTGTCGGAGGCCGGGTTGACCATCGTCAGCGGCCTGGCCCTGGGGGTGGATGCAGCAGCCCATGAGGGGGGGCTGGCCGGCATCGGTTCCAGCGTGGCGGTGGTGGGCACGGGCCTGGACCGGGTCTATCCGGCGCGCAACCGTGAACTGGCCCACCGCCTGGCGGCCCAGGGGGCCATCGTGTCCGAATTTTCATTGGGGACGCCTCCAAAGACCGGACATTTCCCCCGCCGCAACCGACTCATCAGCGGCCTGGCCCTGGGGGTGCTGGTGGTGGAGGCGGCCCTGGAATCGGGTTCCCTCATCACCGCCCGCATGGCGGCGGAACAGGGCAGGGAGGTCTTCGCCCTGCCCGGTTCCATCCATTCCGCCCTGGCCAAGGGCTGCCACCGTCTCATCAAGCAGGGGGCCAAGCTGGTGGAGTCTGCCAGCGACATCCTGGAGGAACTGGGAGGGCGATTGTCCATGCCGCGTGGCGATGTGGTACCGGCTTCGGCACCGGAGGATGCCTTGCTTGACGCCCTGGCTACAGGCCCCCTCGCCTTGGACCAACTGGCCGAGCGTCTCGGCTTGACGGTGGATGCGCTTTCAGTCAGGCTACTTTCAGCCGAAATGGCAGGCGCCGTTGCCCGTCTGCCCGGAGGCCTCTATCAACGTATCTATTAAGCATGTTCGACATCCTTCTCTACCTCTACGACACCTATCTGCTGGCGGACCAGATCCCCGACGCGGAGCATCTGACGCGCAAGCTGTCCGCCGCCGGTTTCGAGAACGAGGAGATCGCCGAGGCCCTGGATTGGCTGTCCGGCCTGGATGAACTGGTCCCCGCCGAGGGAGAGGTCCCGGCCCGTTCCATGCGCATCTACAGCGCCGAGGAAGAGCGCAGGCTGGACAGGGAGGGGCGGGGTTTCCTGGCCTTTCTGGAGAGCGCGGAACTGCTGCCGCCCCACGGCCGCGAGTGGGTCATCGATCAGGCCCTGGCGCTGCCCGAGCCGGAGATTTCCGCCACGCGCGTAAAATGGATCGCCATGCTGGCCCTGTGGAAACTCAAGGGCGTGGGTGATGTGCTCTGGCTGGAGGACCTGGTCCGCGGCGCCGACGACGGATGGCGTCCCACCCTCCACTAACCGTCCCCATCCGTGAGCAAGCAACTCATCATCGCCGAAAAGCCTTCGGTGGCCCAGGATATCGCCCGGGCCCTGGGCGGTTTCACCAAGGAAAAAGACTATTTCGAGTCCGATGACTTCGTGCTGTCGTCCGCCATCGGACACCTGCTGGAACTGGCGGTGCCGGAGGAATACGAAGTCAAGCGGGGCAAGTGGTCCTTTGCCCATCTGCCCGTCATTCCCCCCCGTTTTGCCCTCAAGCCCATCGAGAAGACCGAGGACCGTCTCAAGCTCCTTA
>CAZREY010000120.1:0-7571 GCA_964599015.1 uncultured Thiobacillus sp. | reverse complement strand
CTGCCCGTCGCCCTGCAGGCGGAAATGTGCAACGCGGGCGTGGAGGTGGTCTTCTTCCGGCCCGAGCGCTGGTCCCTGCCCATGCGTCCGCGCCGCCACCGCTACCGGCTGCGGCGCCTGCACCGCAAGCTGGCCCTGGTGGACGCCCGGATGGCCTTCCTGGGCGGCATCAACATCATCGACGACCTGGACGACGGCAGGCTGGCCCAGCCCCGCCGGGACTACGCGGTGCGCGTCGAAGGTCCCCTGGTGGCGGACATCCATGCCAGCGCCTATCGGCTCTGGCGCCTGGTGGGCTGGAGCCGCCTGGGCCTGCGCCGGGGCGAGGACGTGTGGCTGAAACCCATCGCCGACCCCGCCGGCGACCAGCGGGCGGAATTCGTCGCCCGGGACAATCTGCGGGGCCGCCGTTCCATCGAGAAGGCCTATCTGCGCGCCATCCGCGGCGCGCGGCATGAAATCTTCATCGCCAACGCCTACTTCCTGCCGGGCCTGCGCTTCCGCCACGCCCTGGTGGATGCCGCCCAGCGGGGCGTGCGGGTGGTGCTCATCATGCAGGGCTACACCGACCACCCCCTCTACCGGGCCGCCAGCCGGGCCCTGTACCGCCATTTCCTGGAGAACGGGGTGGAGATCTTCGAATACAGCGCCAGCGAGCTCCACGCCAAGGTGGCGGTGGTGGATGGCCGATGGGCCACGGTGGGTTCCAGCAACATCGACCCCTTCAGCCTGCTGCTGGCGCGGGAAGCCAATGTGGTGGCCTATGACCGGCCCTTCGCCCAGACCCTGCTGGCCAGCCTGGAGGACCTGATGCGCAAGGGGGGGCATCGCATCCACCGCATGGCCTGGCGTCGGATTCCCTGGTATTCCCGGGCGGCCTCCTGGCTGGCCTATGGGTTTGTGCGGGCGGGGATGGGGCTGGCGGGGTTTGCGAAGGGGTGGGATAGGGGGAAGCGGAAGGGGTGACCCTCCGGTCGGCCGCAGATAAAGGGGACGCTGATTTGGGCCAGGGCGCCGGCCTCCGGGGTGTTCTGCGCTTGGTGATGTCAGGAGAGCAGTTGGACAGCCACGCCCATGCGGCCCTGGCCCCGTACAACCCGGATCACCTTGTATTGTTTTTCCTGCCAGACCGTCTGGCCATGGAGGCTCAGGCCCACACTCAAGTCGATTTCATCGGCCAGGTTGCATTCATCATCCAGCTCGAAGAACAAGCCGCGTGAACTGATGTCCCGGGTGATTCCCGTTACGCCACTGGCCAGGCGCAATGGCAATTTCACTTCTAAACGGGTCTCGGAGCGTCTTTCCTGTGGCATGTATTTGTTCTGGTTGTTGGTTTCGGGGGGCGATGGGGCGATTTATAGGCAAGAACAGGGGGTGTGTCCACCACCGTATTGCGCAGGCGCCCCACAGCGGGCGCTGCCTCGCCAGCCGGTTCCGGCGGCGTGAAGCATGCTTCACGGAACCACGCCTGGGGGCGAGGGATTTAGCCCTCAGGGCGATGCGAGGTTGTGGCTACGGCCGGCGCTCCGTGCCTTGACTTGGCAATGCCGGGTTGGCCTGCGCCGCGATCGGGCGCTTCAGAGAAGCACCAAATTGTCCCGATGGATCAGCTCCGGTTCATCCACATACCCCAGGATGCCCTCGATCTCGCTGCTGGGATGCCGCGCAATCCGCCGCGCCTCATCAGAAGAGTAGTTCACCAGCCCCCGGGCGAGATCCCGCCCCGAACCGTCGACGCAGCCGACGACGTCGCCCCGCTGGAATTTTCCCTTCACCTCCACCACGCCGATGGACAGCAGGCTCTTGCCCCCTTCCCGCAGGGCCTTGGCGGCGCCGTCGTCCAGCACCAGCCTGCCCCCTACCTGCAGGTGGTCCGCGAGCCACTGGCGGCGGGCGGCCAGGGGTTCCTGGCGGGCGATGAGGTGGGTGCCCAGGGCCTCGCCGGCGGCCAGGCGGGCCAGCACGTCCTGCTCCCGGCCGCTGACGATGACCGTGTGGGCACCACTGCGGGCGGCCCGCTTGGCGGCCAGGATCTTGGTGAGCATGCCGCCGGTGCCGACGCTGGAACCGGCGCCGCCGGCCATCTCTTCCAGCTTGGGGTCGCCGGCCATGGCCTCATGGACGAACTCGGCCTCCGGGTGCTTGCGCGGGTCGGCGGTGTAGAGGCCGCGCTGGTCGGTGAGGATGATGAGGGCGTCCGCCTCGATGAGGTTGGCCACCAGGGCGCCCAGGGTGTCGTTGTCCCCCACCTTGATCTCGTCGGTGGTGACCGTGTCGTTCTCGTTGATGATGGGCACCACCCGCAGTTCCAGCAGGCTGCGCAGGGTGGAGCGGGCGTTGAGGTAGCGCTCCCGGTCCGCCAGGTCGGCGTGGGTGAGGAGTATCTGGGCGGTGTGCAGGCCGTGGGCGCGGAAACTGCGCTCGTAGGCTTCGATGAGGCCCATCTGGCCCACGGCGGCGGCGGCCTGGAGTTCGTTCAGGGCCTTGGGGCGTTTGGGCCAGCCCAGGCGCTGCATGCCCTCGGCGATGGCGCCGCTGGACACCAGCACGATTTCCTTGCCCAGGTGGGTGAGCTTGGCGATCTGCTCGGACCAGAGGGCCAAGCGGGCGTGGTCCAGGCCGCGGCCGTCGTTGGTGACCAGGGCGCTGCCCACCTTCACCACCAGGCGGCGGGCGTCGGCGATGACGGACTGGCTCATTCCCCGGCCTCTGCACTCATGTCGGCCCGGCGCTCGGCCTCCAGGTGGTCCATGATGGCGAACACCAGGGGCTGGGTGCCCTCGCCGCTGATGGCGGAGATGGCGAACACGGGGCCGGTCCAGCCGTAGTCCCGGACGAAGGCGGCGATGCGCTCCCCCCGTTCGCCCGCGTCGATGAGGTCGGTCTTGTTCAGCACCAGCCAGCGGGGCTTGCGGTACAGACCCTCGTCGTATTTCTTCAATTCCTCGACGATGGCCTTCGCCTCGCGCACCGGATCCGTCTCGGGGTCGAAGGGGGCCAGGTCCACCAGGTGCAGCAGCAGGCGGGTGCGGGCCAGGTGGCGCAGGAACTGGTGGCCCAGGCCGTGGCCCTCGGCGGCGCCCTCGATGAGGCCGGGGATGTCCGCCACCACGAAGCTGCGCTCGCTGTCCACCCGCACCACCCCCAGGTTGGGGTGCAGGGTGGTGAAGGGGTAGTCCGCCACCTTGGGCTTGGCGGCGGACACGGCGCGGATGAAGGTGGACTTGCCGGCGTTGGGCATGCCCAGCAGGCCCACGTCCGCCAGCACCTTCAGTTCCAGGTGCAGGCGGCGCTTCTCGCCCTCCTCGCCCGGCGTGGACTGGCGCGGCGCCCGGTTGGTGCTGGACTTGAAGTGCAGGTTGCCCAGCCCCCCCTGGCCGCCCTTGGCCACCAGGGCCTTCTGGCCGTCCTTGGCCAGGTCGGCCAGGGTTTCGCCCGTGTCATCGTCCTGCACCACCGTGCCCACGGGCACCCTGAGGATGATGTCGTCGGCGCCCTTGCCGTAGCAGTCGGAACCCCGCCCCCCTTCGCCGTTGCGGGCCTTGAAGTGGCGGGTGTAGCGGTATTCCACCAGGGTGTTGATGTTGCGGTCGGCCACCAGCCAGACGCTGCCGCCCCGCCCGCCGTCGCCCCCGTCCGGCCCGCCCATGGGGATGAACTTCTCCCGCCGGAAGGACACGCAGCCGTTGCCGCCGTTGCCGGCGGCCACGTCGATACGGGCTTCGTCGATGAATTTCATGGGCGGCTCAGGTTCGGGGGCTGGAAACTAAAAAGCCCTATCCGGAGATAGGGCTCTCAGGCGGATGCCGGCGCGCTCAGGCGGCGACGGGGATCACGCTGACGGTGCGGCGCTTCTTCTCGCCCTTGACGGCAAACTCGACCACGCCGTCCACCAGGGCGAACAGGGTGTAGTCCTTGCCCACGCCCACATTGGTGCCGGGGTGGAACTGGGTGCCGCGCTGGCGCACCAGAATGTTGCCGGCGGGCACGAACTGGCCGCCGTAGCGCTTCACACCCAGCATCTTGGGATTGGAGTCGCGGCCGTTGCGGGAGCTGCCGCCTGCTTTTTTGTGTGCCATGTTGTCGGCTCCTGATTAAGCAGAAATACCGTCGATGCGGATTTCCGTATAGTTCTGACGATGCCCCTGGGTCTTGCGATAGTGCTTGCGGCGGCGCATCTTGAAAATCATGACCTTGTCGTGACGGCCGTGGGCCAGCACGGTGGCCTTGACGGAAGCGCCGGCCAGCAGGGGGGTACCCACCTTGATGCTGTCGCCGTCGGCCACCATCAGCACGTCCTTGATTTCCACTTCACCGCCGACGTCCACGGGCAGGCTTTCCACCTTGAGTTTGCCGCCGGCGGATACCTTGTATTGCTTGCCACCGGTCTTGATAACAGCGTACATGCCTGTCTCCAGTTACTGGGTCGATTCGGAAAACGCGGCATTGTATGCGAAGGCTATTCCCTTTGCAAATCAATGCACAGCACCAAGCCGAGCTTTGGTATATATAGATGCAACCGAGCCCCCTGGAAACCCGTGGCCACCAATCTGGAAATCGACCATTTTCTGGCGGAAGTGGAGCGGCGCGCCTACAAGCACGCCCTCTATGCCATCCATGACCACCATGCCGCCCTGGATGTGGTGCAGAACGCCATGATGAAACTGGTGGAACGTTATGCGGACAAGCCGGTCCAGGAACTGCCCATGCTGTTCCAGCGCATCCTGCAGAACGCCATCCACGACCATTTCCGCCGGGCCAAGGTGCGGGATTTCTGGGTGCGCCTGGTGTCCCCGCTGCGGGACAAGGACGAGGAAAACACGGAAACGCTCGAGAGCCTGGCGGCCGGCGCCGAGGATTACTCGTCCCCATCGCCGGAAGTTGAGGCGATGGAGAGCCAGCACCTGGCCCTGATCGAACAGGCCATCGGGGAACTTCCCGCCCGTCAACGGGAAGCCTTTCTGTTACGTTACTGGGAAGGAATGGATGTGGCGGAAACGGCCGAAATCATGGGTTGCAGCCAAGGTAGTGTGAAAACTCACAGTTTCCGCGCCGTCAACGCCCTGGCCCACAAGCTGAAGGAAATGGGCATCACGCCATGAGTGAAGAAGATTTTGCAACCACCGGCCCCGTGGCCGACCGGGTGATCGACACCCTCAACCAAGGCGCCCGGCACATGGATGCCGGGACCCTGGCACGCCTGTATGACAGCCGGCGCCAGGCCCTGGCGACGCTGCACGCCCAGCACGCCGGCCAGGGCGCGCTGCTCCTCCGCCACCATCCCGCCCTGTGGGGGCTCGGGTTTGTCGCGATTCTGCTCATCGCCGCATGGCTGGGCCTGAAGCCCCCTGTCAGCCAGGTCCCGGCCGCCGACAGCAGCGAGCTGGATATCCAGCTGCTGACCGGCGAGCTGCCGCCCCAGGTATTCGCGGACTGGAGCCTGGTCACCAAAGAAAACGTGGACGCCGTATGTCTGACGGATTCCTGAACCGGGGCGTGGCCTTCACCTCGGCCCTGGGCCTGGCCATCGCCCTCATGGCTAATATCGCTTGGGCCGGCCAGCATTCGTGGTCCGGATTGTCCGCGGCGGAAAGGAAGGCCCTCGCCCCCCTGGCGGGGGACTGGGACAGATTTCCGGCCCTCCAGCAGGAGCGACTCCTGGCGGTGGCCAAGCGCTACCCCACGCTGACGCCCCAGCAGCAGCAACTGCTGCACAAGCGCCTGGGAGCCTGGTCCCGCCTCACCCCGGAACAGCGCCAGACGGCGCGCCAGAACCTGAGCCGCATCCAGACCCTGCCCGAGGAGGACCAGGCCAAGATCAAGCAGCGCTGGCTGGATGCCCTGTGCAAGGAGTTCTCTCCTCCCGACGGGGATGCCGCCCGAAAGTGAGCGCGGCCCATCCCCCTTCCGTGGGCAGACGGCTGTTATGCGTGCTGTATGACGGCCTGCTATTGAGCGCCGTGCTGCTGGTGGCCACCTTTCCCTTCGTGGCCCTGACCCGGGCGCTGGAGCCGGGCCTGGCGAGGCATTTGCTGCAAGCCTATCTGTTCCTGGTGGCCGGGGCCTATTTCGCTGTGTTCTGGCGCAAGGGCCAGACCCTGGCCATGAAGACCTGGAAATTCCGTCTGGAAACCGACGCGGGTGGGCGACCAGGCTGGGGCCGGGCATGGCTGCGGTATCTCCTGGCCTGGGTCAATCTGGCGCTGCTGGGTGTGGGCTGGTGGTCCGCCTGGTTCCGCCCCGACCGTCAGTTTCTCCAGGACCGGATGGCCGGCACCCGTCTGGTCACGACCTTGTGATCGCCGCTTTGCGTCAGCGGTATTCCTGCCACCAGACCGCCGCGTAGGCGGCCCCGCCGATCAGCAGGACAGGCACGATGGCCGCCACGGGAGCGGACCAGTCCAGCAATTGGGCCACCTGGGCCACCAGGCGGTTGACGAGGTGGAACCCCAGGCCCAGCAGCACGCCCAGCAGCAGGCGGCCTCCCGCCCCTCCGCTCCTGGGTGGCCGGTAGGCGAAGGCCAGGGCCAGGAGCAGCATGATGGGTCCGGCCGCCGGGTAGATCATCTTGTTCCACAGGGCGATCTCATAGCGCCCCGCATTCTGGCGGTTTTCCTCCAGATGGTTGACGTAGGCCCGCAGCGTGGCGATGGACATGCGTTCCGGTGACACCATGAGCACGGTCAACAGGTCCGGTGTGACGACCGACTCCCAGACCATCTCCGGCACTTGGGCGGTCACGGTGCGGTCGTCGCCGATGGCGGTCTCGGTCACCCGCCGCAGGACCCAGCGGCCCTGTTCCCACACGGCCTCCTCCGCCTGGCGCAGGGTACGCAGATGGAATGCTTCGTCAAATACATACAGGTGCAGTCCCTGCAAGGAGGCGTCGGGCCGCATCTCGCGCACATTGATGAAGGTATTGCCGTCCTTGGCCCACAGGCCGGTGCGGAACTCCCGGGCCACCACGCCGGTGGTCGCCCGGGCCTTCAGCTGCTTGGCCGCCTGCTCAGCGTAGGGCATGACGTATTCCCCCAGCATCAGGGTCAGGCCGCCCACCACCGCCCCCAAGGCCACCATCCAGGCCAGCAGCCGGTACATGGACAGGCCGGCCGTGCGCATCACCCCGAATTCGGACCCCAGGGCCAGGCGGTTCCAGGCGAACAGGCTGCCGATGAGCAGTCCCACGGGCACCAGTTCGTACAGGCGCACGGGGGTATTCAGGGCCACATAGGCCAGGGCCAGCCATGGCGTGTAGGTGGGGGTATGGGCATCCCCCAGTTCGCTGATGAAGTCGAAGAACGAGAACAGGCCCAGCAAGGCCAGCAGGGCCAGCAGGGTGGCGCCCAGGATCTCCCGGGATACGTAGCGGAACAGGACGCTCATCGTGCCCAGGGCCCCCGGAAACGCTGCCAGTAGAATGCCGCCAGCACCAGCAGCATGCCGGTCCAGAACACGGGCGCCGCAAAGCCCACCAGGGACAGCACGGTGATGCACTGCGACAGCAGGCCGTTGGGCCGGCGCGAGGACAGCACGCCCAGCAGCGTGCCCACCACGAAGGCCGTGAGCACGGC
>CAZREY010000119.1:1986-7598 GCA_964599015.1 uncultured Thiobacillus sp. | reverse complement strand
GGCGCGGCTGATGTTCTTGGACAGGTCCGGACCGGTGGCGATGCGCTGGATGATGGAATGCATCATCTTCTGGTAATCAGGGGAATGGGTGGTGTGCATGGTCATGTACCGGAATGGAATGGGGCGGGGAGAGGATAAAAAACCCAAGTATTTTGATCAACTATTTATCGGTCGCCGTGGCCCGCCAGATTTTCTTATGATGTCATAAGCAAGACATTAAAATCAGCCTTTTCTAATATATCCGCGCTTCATGGAAACCCATTACCAACGCATCGGCGGCGAGGAGCAGGTCCGCCGGCTGGTGGACCGCTTCTACGACCACATGGACGAACTGCCGGAGGCCTGGGACATCCGCAAGCTCCATGGCGAGAGCCTGGACAACTCCCGCCAGAAGCTGTTCGACTTCCTGTCCGGCTGGATGGGCGGCCCCCAGCTCTATGTGGAGAAGCACGGCCATCCCATGCTGCGCCGCCGCCATATGCCCTTTCCCATCGACAGCGCCGCCCGGGACCAGTGGATGCACTGCATGCGACTGGCCCTGGAGGAGGTGGTGGAGGACGTCCGCCTGCGCCAGGAGCTGTACCAGGCCTTCCTGAAGGTGGCGGACCACATGAGAAACCAGGCGCACAACCAGATGCCCCTGGCCCAGGGTGGCGGCCCGCACCCCATCAACAACTGACGACCACCCACCTTTAGAGGAACCGACATGTACGCATTCACCTGTGACGTAGCCCTGCCCTTCGATGCCGCCGTGGAAAAGTTCAAGCAGGAACTGGCCGCCGAGAAGATGGGCGTGGTGTCCGAGATCAACGTGCAGCACATCATGAAGGCCAAGCTGAACGCCGACATGCCCCCCTACGCCATCCTGGGGGCCTGCGCCCCGGGCCTGGCCAAGCGGGTCATCGAGTCCGACCCCAACGCCGGCGCCCTGCTGCCCTGCGGCGTGGCCGCCATGGCCCTGGACGCCGACCACACCCGCTTCTCCTTCCAGGACCCGGAAACCATGGCGGGCGTCACCACCAACCCGGTGATGCATGAAGTGGCCAAAGAGGCCAAGACCATGCTGCTGCGGGTGAAGGATCGTCTGGGCCAGTAGGCGCGGATGTTTTCCACGGGGACGGCGGCGCCCCGCGACACGCCGCCGGGCACGAAGTATGGTAACGGGCCGGCCCAGGCCGGTCCGCCCGCGACATACACGAGGAGACCGCCATGATCCAACGCCATGCCATCACCCGTCCCATCGCCCATGCCCTGCTGGGGCTGGCCCTCTGCCTTCCTCTCACCGCCCTGGCGGTGGACCCGGCCACCCTGCCCAAGATCAAGGTCAGCAAGATGGGCCTCTACCTGGAGGCCAGGGACGTGCCCGACTTCCTCAAGAAGCACGCCCCCAAGGTGCTGTTCGTGGACGTGCGCACCATCGAGGAGGTGCTGTTCGTGGGCTCTCCCGACGGCCTGGACGGCCAAGCCTCTTTCGGCACCATGCATTACGACAAGTGGGACAAGGAAAAGAAGACTTTCCAGCGCAATCCCAACCCGGATTTCCTGGGCCAGTTCGAGGTCTTCGCCCTGGAGAAGGGCATCGAGAAGACCGACCCCGTCGTCCTCATCTGCCGCTCCGGCGACCGCAGCGCCATGAGCGCGGACCTGCTGGGCCGTTATGGCTACACCAACGTCTGGTCCGTGGTGGACGGCTTCGAGGGCGACCTGGCCAGGGATGGCCCCAACAAGGGCAAGCGCGCGGTGAACGGCTGGAAGAACGCGAACCTGCCCTGGAGCTACAACGTGGACCCCAACAAAGTCACCATGGGTAAGTAACCAACCAAAGGAGATGCCATGAAGCACGCAGCAAAGCTCACCCTGATTTCCCTTTCACTTGCCTCGTTCCTGGCCGGCTGCGCCGGCATGCCCAGCGCCGAGAAGCAGGCGGAAATGGCGGGCGAGGCCCGAACCACGGCCGGCGGGCTCATCAAGACCCTTGGGGGCGAGCTCAAGGCCGCCATGGCCGCCGGCGGCCCGGAGAACGCCATCAGCGTCTGCAAGGAGAAGGCCCCCGCCATCGCCAAGGAGGCCTCCGCCCGCACCGGCATGGGCATCAAGCGCGTCAGCACGAAGAACCGCAATCCCAAGGGCGTGCCGGATGCCTGGGAGGCCGCCGCCATCGCCAGCTTCGAGAAGCGTCTGGCCGCCGGCGAGAAGGCCGAGACCCTGGAGACCTATGAAGTGGTGGACGACGGCAAGGCCCGGACCTTCCGCTACGCCAAGGCCCTGGTGACCCAGGCGGTGTGCCTGGAATGCCACGGCACGCCCGAGGCCATGAAGGAAGGCGTGAAGGCCAAGCTGGCCGCCGAATACCCCGGCGACAAGGCCGTGGGCTACGCCGCCGGCATGGTGCGGGGCATCATCACCATGCGCAAATCCCTGTAAGCCCGCCGGCCCTCCCCCCGCTACCGGGGAGGGCCATTTGCCATCCGCACCCCCCAGGGCCATGAACGACACAACCGCCGACAGCCGCCTGCGGCACCTCCCCATCGCCTGGTTCTCCATGATCATGGGTCTGGGGGGCCTCACCATCGCCTGGAAGAAGGCGGAGGAGCTCATGGGCTTGACGGTGGCCGTCAGCCCCTGGCTGCTGGGCCTGTCCACCCTGCTGTTCGTGGCCCTGGCCGCCGCCTATGGCGCGAAGATGCTGAAATACCGGGAGGCCGTGGCCAAGGAATGGGCCCATCCTGTGAAGATGAATTTCGTGCCCACGGTCAGCATCGCCATGATCCTGCTGTCCATCGGCTGGCTGCCCCTCTCGGCACCCTACTCCAAGCTGCTGTGGCTGGCGGGCGCGGCCCTGCACCTGGTGCTCACCCTCCACGTCATGACCCAGTGGATGCATCACAGCAAGTTCGAGATCGTCCACCTGAATCCCGCCTGGTTCATCCCCGTGGTGGGCAACGTCCTGGTGCCCATAGCCGGCGTCAGCCACGCCCCCGCCGAGATTTCCTGGTTCTTCTTCAGCATCGGCGTGTTGTTCTGGCCCGTGCTGCTCACCATCATCTTCTATCGGGTGATCTTCCACGGCAGCCTGCCGGAGCGGCTGATGCCCACCCTGTTCATCCTCATCGCACCGCCGGCGGTGGGCTTCATCGCCTACGTCAAGCTCACCGGCGGCCTGGACATGCTGGCCCTGCTGTTCTACTACAGCGCCCTGTTCTTCACCCTGCTGCTGTTCGTCCAGCTGGCCTGGTTCGCGCGCCTGAGATTCTTCCTGTCCTGGTGGGCCTACTCCTTCCCCCTGGCGGCCATCACCGTGGCCACCTTCGTCATGTACGAACAGAGCGGCAGCCTGCTCTTTGCCCGCCTGGCCGGCATCCTGCTGGGCGTGGCCACGGTGGCGATCTCGGGGCTCGCCGCGCGTACCGCGCTGGCGATGCGCCGCAAGGAAATCTGCCTGGAGGAATGACGGCCCCGACCGGTCCCGTCAGTAGTTGACCCGGTAGGTCAGGAAGGCCCGGCGTTCGACCAGATACTCGTCGAACTCCGTGTGCTCCGCGTTGAAGTTTTGCAGGGTGAGGGACAGTTCATCGTCCTTACCCAACAGGTCCAGAGTTTTGCCGAGAACAGCATCGAATCGCCGGTAAGCTGGCTGGAGGTCGCCATCGTTGGGCCACTTCATGGCCCCCACCCAATACCCCCCCAGGCTCAAACGCAGGCCATTCGGGAAACGCTTTGACCAGAGCAGATTTGTGGAATGCCGGGGTGCCGACAATTCGGTATCTAGATCCGCGTTGACTGCACTGATACGTGTTATCGCATGACCAAGCCGAAAACGCCCCCATGCCGGGCTTACCCAGTCGAGGCTGAGGTCGCCGCCGTGGACACGGATGTTCCCCGAGTTGTAGAAGAAATAGGCCTTGGGATGACCAAAACTGGGGGGGGAAAATGGGTCCGCCGGATCGTATTCTTTTCCGTAATAGCCCTGGGGGCGGTCATACCCGGCGGGTACAGAAAATTCACAAGCCGGGAGCAGGCCGGCTGCCACCCACAGGGGATCCAGGTAGCACGATCCGTCATCAATGTAATTACTGTACTTGTTGAGGTACACGCGGGCGTCGATGCGCAGGCCCTGGGGCTGTAAATGGCCGATGTAGCCAAACTCAACGAAATCCAGCTTCTCAGGCTCCAGGTCCTGGTAGGCGTAGTGCGCGACTTCAGCAATGCCTCCACTCCAGGTGACCATCTCGCGGGCATCGGTTTCGAAGATGGTGGGCGCCCGGTAGCCGCGGCCGATGCTCAGGCGCAGGCTCTGGGCAGGGGTGAGACGGTAGTTCAGGGCAATGCGAGGAGAAAACAGGAGGCCCGTGTTGTAATGCTTCTCCACCATGCCACCCGCGTGCAGCAGCCATTTCGGCGCCACCTCCCAATCCAGGTTGCCGAATACCTGCCACTGCCAGCCACCCACGCTACCCAGACCGGCCAGGCTGCCAGGGGCTTCGACGGCATCGCTGCGTAGCCCCAGGCCCCATAGTCCGCTCAGGTCATCCGACCAGGAATAGGTCTGTTGGAATTCGATATCGTCGCGGCGCACATCCACGCTGTACTGGATGGTGAGAGATGGCGGCACGGCCAGGGGATCGGCCGGCAAGACGACGAATTCGTCGCGCACCCTGCGGCCGAAATGGTGGTAACGCAACGAGGTTTCCGAGTTCTGCCCATAGATGCGTTTCCAACCCACGTCGAGGAACGCGTCCTGCACATCCACGTCCCGGTGCGGTTTATAGATATCACTGGAATCCCCTATCGCATTCTTGCCGTTGCTTAGGCCGAGGCGGAAGCTGTACTCCTCATCCAGGCGGGGGGTCCAGACGAATTGGCCATTGAACGCCTGGCGCTGAATGGCCTCCTGAAAAAACTGTGACGGCGTAGCCAGGTCACGGTAATTAGTGGCCTGCCTGGCGGAGGCGCTTATGCGCCAGTTGAAGGTACCATCGCCTCGCGCCATATGGGCATACAGGTCACCAATATCCCGCTTGCCGGCGCGCAACGCCACACCCGTCTCGTGTTCGCCAATGGGCACACGGGTAATGATGTTGATGACCCCCTGAAAGGCATTAGCGCCGTAGCTGGCCGCGTTGGGGCCCCGCACCACCTCGATGCGCTCGATGTCGTCCAGCCGCAGGGGCAGGTCCTGCCAGTCCACCCCGCCCCTGAAAGGGTTGTACAGGGCTCGTCCGTCCAGCAGCACCAGCAGGCGTCTGGAGTGGGCATCCCCCAGGCCCTGATTGACGACGACGGGGGAACCTTCCGGCCAATCCGCCACCAGGAAGCCCGGCACCAGGCGGAAAACGTCCTGAATCTCGGTGAAACCCGAGTCCAGGATGGTTTCCCGGTCGATCACCGTCACGGGGGCGGGGGCATCCAGGGGCGACTGCATCATGCGCGAAGCGGTCAGCACCACCGGCACCTCCCCGAAGATGTCGCTTTCCGTCAACTCACGGGGTTCGGCCATGGCCCGCCACGACAGGAGGGTGGCACCCAGGGCCAGGCAGACAATATGGATGGATCGCATGAACCGCATGGCTCGCTGTGTCGTTACGGGTAGTCGGGAACGGAAGAGGTGCTTC
>CAZREY010000119.1:0-1976 GCA_964599015.1 uncultured Thiobacillus sp. | reverse complement strand
TGCTAATCTTTGCCGCCTTCTCTCGCACCAGTCAGTCTCGGGCGTGCGAAATATACCAAAATGGGACGGTCAAGCTGTTGATACGCGTCATGCCTTCTGACACCCGCAAGGAAACCCCGCTTTGAGCAACCGGGCCCTCCACCTGGGCGGCTTGATGTTCGTCCAGCTGCTTCGCGCGGCGCGGCAACGGTTGCTTGCGTGCCTGGGGAGCGTATGCATCCTGGCCATCGCGACGCTGCCGTCCCACGCCCTGGCCGGCGTGGTGTGGGTTGCTCTGAGCGGCAAGGACCCGGCCTACCAGGAAGCGGCCCATGCCTTGCGCGCCGCCCTGCCGGATCACGATGTTCGGGTGGGCGAATGGCGTGAGTTCAATTTCAAATCGGCCGCGCCGCACCTGCTGGTGACCGTGGGCAGCGAAGCCCTGGGTCAATTGCGGCAGGCGGCGGACAAGACTTCCATCATCGCCCTGCTGACCCCGCGCAGCGCCCTGGACGAACTGCGCGACGACGCCCCGGGCCGCATCACCGGGGTGTACTACGAGCAGCCCCTGGCGCGCCAGGCCAGCCTGCTGCGCGCGGCTTTTCCGGACAAATCCCGGGTCGGCATTCTCCTGGGACCGGCATCCGCCCGCTACCGGGCCGAGCTAACCGCGGCCCTGCGCCGCGTCGGCATGGAGGGTGTCTTCGAAGAGATCCAGGACAAGTCGGAGCTGGCCGAAGCGGCGAAGAAGGTCCTGGACAGGGCGGGGGTCTTCCTGGCCCTGCCGGACGAGGTAGCCGTCAACAACCAGAGCGCGCGCTTTCTCCTCCTGTCCTCCTACCGCCGGGGCGTGCCCGTGGTGGGCTATTCCGCATCCTTCGTGAAAGCCGGCGCGGCCGTGGCCATGGTCAGCTCCCCGCGGCAGATCGGGGAGGAGGCCGCGCACATGGTGCAAGAGGCCCTGTCGGGGAAAAGACTGCCGGCGCCCCGCGCGCCGCTGGAATTCGATGTATTGGTCAACGCAAGCGTGTCGCGATCCCTGGGACTGGGTCTGGAGCCCCTCCTCCTGGAAAAGCGGATACGCGGAGAGGAGACGCCCCGATGAGACGCGGCGATTTTCGTGTGCGCCTGTTGCTCGCCGTGGTGCTGCCGTCGGTGCTGATGGCCGCCACCCTGGGCCTGTTCTGGTGGAACTGGACCCTCCAGATATTGGAGTCCACCCTGCGAGAACGGGTGGAGGCGACGGCCAAGCAGTTGGCGATCTCCGCGGAACTGCCCCTGTTCTCGGGCGACTCGCAGAGCCTGCGGGCCATGGTGGAAGGCGTGGGCACCGGGGGCACGGACCTGGTGGGGGTCAGCATCATCGACCGGCGTGGCGCGCCCCTGGCCACCCACGGCACGTTGGGCGTCCTCCCCGCCGCCCTGCCTGCGGCCCTGCAATGGAGCCTGGGCCAGGACAGCCGGCAATGGCGCCTCGTGCAGCCCATAGTGCCCGCCCCCCTGCCCATCGACGACGTGACCAACGTCAGCTTCAGCGGGACCTACGGGGCGGTCCCCGCCCCCCTGGGTTATGTGGTGCTGGATGTATCCCTCGAGCGCCTCACCGACGTGCGCGACAACATGCTCCTGCTGGGCGCGGGCGTGATCATCATCGCCATCCTGTTCAGCGTCGCCCTGATGGTCTGGCTGGCGCGGGGCGTCATCCGCCCCCTCTCCCGCATCATCCACGGGGTTGAGGCCATGGGCAAAGGCCATCTGGACACCCGCATAGACGTGGACGAGGGGGACGTGTTCCTGCCCCTGGTGTACGGCATCAACAAGATGGCGGCGGACGTGCAGATGACCCAGAACGAGCTGGAACATCGCATCGAGGTCGCGACCCTGGAATTGCGCGAGGCCAAGATCAAGGCGGAACAGGAAGCCCGGATCGATCCCCTCACCGGCCTGTGCAACCGGCGCGCCTTCCTGGAACGGGCCGCCGAGGAACTGCGCCGTTC
>CAZREY010000118.1:0-7610 GCA_964599015.1 uncultured Thiobacillus sp. | reverse complement strand
GACACCACATAGTCGCCGCGAATCCACAGGGACAGGTCCTCGCCGATGAAGGGCACGGCGGCGAACAGGTTGACGATCACCTGGGCGCCCCAGTAGGACATCTGGCCCCAGGGGAGCAGGTAGCCGAAGAAGGCCTCGCCCATCAGCACCAGGTAGATGATCACACCGAAGATCCAGATCAGTTCCCGGGGCTGGCGGTAGGAGCCGTACATCAGGCCGCGGAACATGTGCAGGTACACCACCACGAAGAAGGCGGAAGCACCGGTGGAATGCAGGTAGCGGATCAGCCAGCCCCAGTCGACGTCGCGCATGATGTACTCGACGGAAGCGAAGGCCAGTTCGGCATCCGGCTTGTAGTGCATGGTCAGGAAGATGCCGGTGACGATCTGCAGCACCAGGACAAGCAGGGCCAGGGAGCCGAAGAAGTACCAGAAGTTGAAGTTCCTTGGCGCGTAGTACTCGGACAGGTGCGCCTTGTAGGAAGCGGTGAGCGGGAAGCGCTCATCCACCCAGTTGAGGAGTTTTTCCATTTTTGTGCGTCCCCTATTGGAATCAGGCAGCCTGATCTTCGCCGATCAGCAATTTGGCATCGGACAGGTATTTGTGCGGCGGGATGACCAGGTTGGTGGGCGCCGGCGAGCCGTTGAACACGCGGGCGGCCAGGTCGAAACGGGAGCCATGGCAAGGGCAGAACCAGCCGCCCGGCCAGTCGGGGCCCAGATCGGCGGGGGCCACCTCCTTGCGGTAGGTTGGAGAGCAGCCCAGGTGGGTGCAGATGCCCACGGCCACGAAGATCTCGGGCTTGATGGAGCGGGTGGCATTCTTGCAATACTCCGGCTGCTGGCTGGTGGACTCGGAGGCAGGGTCCGTCAGCTTGTCGTCGTGCTTGCCCAGCAGGTCCAGCATTTCCTTGGTGCGGTTCACCACGAAGACAGGCTTGCCGCGCCATTCCACGGTCAGCTGCATGCCGGGCTCGATCTTGGAAATATCCACTTCCACGGGGGCGCCAGCAGCCTTGGCGCGCGCGCTGGGCATCATGCTGACCACGAAGGGAATGGCCGTACCCGCGGCCGCCACGCCACCCACGGCGCCGGTCATGTTGACCAGGAAACGACGTTTGGACGCATCAACGCTCATGTTGCTCATACAGTGTTCCTGCCAGAGGAAAGAGAATTCTTGATCCGGCCAAGGGCGAAAATCCGGATATTCAGGTCGAATTCACGCCTTAGGGCCCAATAAACCTCGGCATTTTACAGATAAATGCCGGGCAACTTAAAGCCTGGAAATTTGCCCGGCTGCCCAGCGGGGGCGACCTGATAGAATCCACGCGGATTTTCTAGGGATGCCCATGTACAAAGCCTGGCTCGTTTTCACCCAGATCGTGGCCGCGGTCGTACTGGCGGTGGCCGCCCTGCTGGGCCTGGACAGGCTCATTCCCGGACTGCTGCCCTTCGATGGCAAGGCCATCACCATCCATGAAGTCGCCGGCGGCGGCACGTCCGCGGCGCCCTCCAGCTTCGCGGAAGCGGCCGCCAAATCCCGCCCATCCGTGGTCAACGTGTTCACCAGCAAGCAGGTGCGGGTTCCCCACAGCCCCTTCATGGACGACCCCGCGTTCCGGCGCTTCTTCGGCGAGCGCCTCCAGCAGGACAGCCGCCCCCAGCGGGTGTCCAACCTGGGTTCCGGCGTCATCGTCAGCCAGGACGGCTACATCCTCACCAACCACCACGTCATCGAGGCCGCGGACGAGATCCAGGTGGCCCTGGCCGATGGCCAGACCATGGAGGCCAAGGTAGTGGGCACCGACCCCGAAACGGACCTCGCCGTGCTCAAGGTGGAGCACAAGGCCCTGCATGCCATCGCCTTCGCCAAGCCGGAAAGCCTCCATGTGGGGGACGTGGTCCTGGCCATCGGCAATCCCTTCGGCGTGGGCCAGACCGTCACCATGGGCATCGTTTCCGCCCTGGGCCGCAGCCATCTGGGCATCAATACCTTCGAGAACTACATCCAGACCGATGCCGCCATCAACCCCGGCAACTCCGGCGGCGCCCTGGTGGACAGTGGTGGCAATCTGGTCGGCGTCAACACGGCCATCTTTTCCCGCACCGGCGGCAACCTGGGCATCGGTTTCGCCATCCCGGTCTCCATCGTGCGCCAGGTCATGGGCCAGATCATCCAGCATGGCAGCGTGACGCGGGGCTGGGTGGGCATCGAGGTCCAGGAGATCACGCCGGAAATCGCGGACTCCTTCGGCCTCAAGTCCACGGAAGGCGCCCTGATCGCCGGCGTGTTGCGCGGCGGCCCCGCGGACAGGGGTGGCATCCGCCCGGGGGATGTGCTGGTGGCCGTGAACGGCAACCGGGTCACGGATTCCACGTCCCTGCTGGGCCTCATCGCCGCCCTGCCCCCGGGCAGAGTGGCCCAGCTGGACCTCGTCCGGAACCAGAAGAGCATCCGCACCACGGTGGGCATCGAGAAACGCCCCGTCATGCGGCGGGAAAACGGGGAATAGGCCTTTCCCCGCCCCGCTCAAGAATTCCCCGGCGGGGTCGATATCCCGGGATGAAACTCCATCCCTCTAGGCAAGCCTTATGCAAGTCGTGATCGTCGACGACAACATCGTGAACCTGAAGCTCATGGAGAGCCTGGTCAAGCGCGTGGACGAATGCATCCCCCTGGTTTTCCAGAATTCCGCGTCCGGGCTGGAATGGTGCCTGGCCAATGTGCCGGACCTGGTGATCGTGGATTACATGATGCCGCCGCCGGACGGCCTGGAGTTCATCCGGCGCTTCCGCGCCAGTCCGCTTAACGCGGACATCCCTGTCCTCATGATCACGGCGGACCACGAAAGAGAGACCCGCTACGCCGCGCTGGAAAGCGGCGCCAACGATTTCCTCACCAAGCCCATCGACAACGTCGAGTTCCGCGCCCGACTGCGCAACATGCTGGTCCTGCGCCGCAACCAGCGCGCCCTGGCGGACCGGGCGGCCTGGCTGGCGGAAAAGGTGGCCGAAGCCACGGAGGAAATCCTGGATCGCGAACGGGAAATGATCATGCGCCTGTCCCGCGCCGCGGAATTCCGCGACCCGGAAACCGGCGCCCACATCCAGCGCATGGCCAACTATTCCCGCCTCATCGCCGAGCAACTCGGCCTGGATCACCAGGAGCAGGGGCTCATCCTGAGCGCCGCGCCCATGCACGACGTGGGCAAGATCGCCATTCCGGACCACATCCTGCTCAAGCCCGGACGCCTGGACGATGAAGAATTGGTCATCATGCGCACCCACGCGGAAAAGGGTTATGAAATCCTCCGGGAGAGCAAATCCGGGCTGCTGGATGCCGCCGCCATCATTGCCCGGACCCATCACGAAAAATGGGACGGCACGGGCTATCCGCGTGGATTGAAGGGCGAAGGCATTCCCCTGCATGGCCGCATCGTCGCGGTGGCCGACGTGTTCGACGCCCTAACTTCCGAACGCCCCTACAAGCGGGGGTGGGAACTGGAACGTGCATTCCAGTTCCTGCGCGACAACGCGGGCGGCCATTTCGATCCCGACTGCGTCCGTGCCTTCCTTGCAAGAAGGGACGACGTCCTGGTGATCCGCGACAGCTTCCAGGACGAAGTCCCCAGCCCAGCCCATCTGGTGGATTGATGGGACGGGCCATGCCGCGAGCCCTATCCCTATCCCTATCTCTGTCCCTGTCCCGGGCGGGGGGCGGCATCGAGACCACCCTGGCGCGCGAACCGGCCGGCATGCGCGACCAGCTGCGGGTCCTGTACCGCACCCCGGGCACCGCTTCCCACCCCCTGGCCGCCCATCCCCGCGTACCCCGGCGGGTGGCGGACAATGTGTCGCAGGCCCTGGGACGCATCGCCGCGGACCCGGAAGGAAAAAAGCTGCTGGACACTACGGAGCTGGGCGACGCCATGCCCGCGGACTACCAGCGTGACTACGCGCCCCTCGAGAAGCTGAGGCTCGAGCGTTATACCGTGATCAAGAAACCCTAGGCGGACGAGCCCCATGCCGAGGCCAGCCACCTGGATCAACCGTTTCATACCCCGCCAGTTCACGGTCCAGCTGTCCCTGTTCACCGCGCTGATATTGGTGCTCAGCATCGGCGCCCACACCCTGTACAGCGTCAACGAACAACGCGAGTGGCAGGAACAGCGGATGTTGCAGGACACCGCCAGACTGCTGGACAACCTGGCCGCGTCCGCCACCGGCCATATCCTGACCCGTAACCACAGCGGCCTGGAAACAATCATGCTGCTCTCCGCCAACCAGCCTGAAATCCTGGCCCTTCGGGTCGTCGACGGCAGCGGACAGGCCATCAGCCAGGTACTGCACGTGCCCGGCCAGCCCCCCCAGGCGGCCTTCGATTTCACGGCCTTCACACCGCCTTCCGCGGACGGCGCCTCCCGGCATTGGGTCGACGCGACAGGCAGACCCCTGAGGAGCGAGGGGTTCGACTGGCGCGAGGACCGTCTGGTGGCCTGGCGCTCCCTGGCCGCCATGGGCTACCCGGGCCACATCCAGGCCGAGATCAGCACCGCGGGCCTGAAGGACAGGCAGCGCCACATCCTGGGGGACGGCCTGGTGATGGCCCTGATCTCCATTTCCATAAGCGTGGGGCTGCTGATGCTCTATCTGCACCGGCCCGTGGCCACCATCCGCCGCGCCAGCCGTTTCGCCGGGGAACTCACCAGCAGACTGGGGGAGCAGATGCCCGTCTACCGGGGGCCCCGGGAGATCGAATCCCTGGTGGACGCCATCAACAAGACCTCACTCTGGCTGTATACGAAGGAAATGTCCGTCAGCGCCGCCAACCAGCGCCTGGAAGCCGTGTTCGGCAACATCTCCGACGCCCTCGTCAGCATCAACGCCGACGGCATGGTGGAAAGCGCGAACCCCGCCGCCGCCGAACTGTTCGGATGCCAATCCAGCCAGCTGGTGGGCATGTTCGCCGGCCATCTGCTGCCGGAATGGGACGATCTGGACATGGGCCTGGCCGGGCGCACGGGCAGGATCCATGTGGAAACCACCGCCCTGAAGGCCGACGGGCGCGGCTTTCCCGTGGACATCACCCTGAACGGCTTCACCCTCAACGACACCCCTTACCGCATCGCCGTGATCCGGGACATCAGCGAACGCAAGCAGGGGGAAATCCGCCTGCGCCAGACCACCTCCCGGTTGTCCGCCCTCATCGAGAACCTCCAGGCGGGCATCCTGCTGGAGGACGAGAACCGGCGCATCGTGCTGGCCAACGCCGCCTTCTGCCGGCAATTCGGCCTGGACCAGACCCCGGAGGCGCTGACGGGCCAGCCCACCGCCCCCCTGTACGAACAGTTGAAGCGGCATTTCTCCCAAGCCCCGGATTTCCAGAAACGCCTGCTCACCGTCATGACCGACCGCCGCCCCATCGTCGGCGAAGAGCTGCCCCTGGCGGATGGCCGGGTCATGGAACGGGACTTCGTGCCCATCCAGTCCGGTGGCGCCTACTACGGCCATCTGTGGCAATACCGGGACATCACCCAGCGCAAACAGACCGAATCGGCCCTGCGCCAGGCCAAGGAATCCGCCGAGCAGGCCAGCCGCATGAAGAGCGAGTTCCTGGCCAACATGAGCCACGAGATCCGCACCCCCATGAACGGCATCATCGGCATGACCGACCTGACCCTGGACACGGCCCTGGACGCGGAGCAGCGGGAATACCTGGGCCTGGTGCGCAGTTCGGCCCAGCACCTGCTGTCCGTCATCAACGACATCCTGGATTACTCCAAGATCGAGGCCGGCATGCTGGACATCTCCCCCGAACGCCTGGCCCTGCGACCATTCCTCCAGGAAACCCTGCGCACCCTGGAGATGCGCGCCAGGGAAAAGGGCCTGACGCTGCAACTGCATACGGACGCTGATCTGCCCGAACAGGTCAAGGCGGACCCGGGGCGCATCCGCCAGATACTGGTGAACCTCATCGGCAATGCCATCAAGTTCACCAGCCAGGGCAGTGTCACCCTGAGCGTGGATACCCACGCCTGCGACGGCCCCCACTGCCTGCACCTGTGCGTCGCCGACACCGGCATCGGCATACCGGCGGAAAAGCAGAAGGCCATCTTCGAGGCCTTCACCCAGGCGGACGGCTCCATCACCCGTGAATATGGCGGCACCGGCCTGGGACTCAGCATTTCCACCCGGCTCACCGGACTCATGGGCGGCCGCATGTGGGTGGAAAGCCAGCCCGGCGCCGGCTCCCGCTTCCATTTCACCCTGCGCTTCGAGCCCGTGCTCAGGGCCGCGCCGGAGCCCGCCCCGCCCCCGGAACACCGGGCCATGGAAACCGATGCCCGTCCCTTGAACATCCTCCTGGCCGAAGACAACCCGGTGAACCGCAAACTGGCAATGACCCTGCTGGAGAAGCTGGGCCACCGGGTCACCGTGGCGGAAGACGGCCACCAGGCCCTGGCCCGCTTCAGCCAGACCCAGGCGGGGGGAACGCCCTTCGACATGATCCTCATGGACATGATGATGCCGGGCATGGACGGCATCACGGCCATGGGCCGGATCCGTGCCCTGGAGTCCGGCGACGGACTGGTCCGCACGCCCATCCTCGCCCTCACCGCCCATGCCATGCGGGGCGACCGGGAGCATTTCCTGGCCTCGGGTGCTGACGGCTACGTGGCCAAGCCGATAAAGTTCGACGAACTGAAACAGGAAATTCAGCGCCTCGCCGCGCTGAAAGGGTGACAGGCATGAAGGGCATCGTTTTCACGGAATTCATGGACATGGTGGAATCCAACTGGTCCCTGGACATGGTGGACCGGATCATCGCCCGTTCCGGCGTCCCGTCCGGCGGCGCCTACACCGCCGTCGGCACCTATTCCCACGAGGAGATGGTGGCCCTGGTGGGGGCCCTGTCCGGGGAGACCGGCATGGCCACGCCCGCGCTCATCAAGTCCTTCGGAAAACACCTGTTCGGGCGCTTCGCCACGCTCTATCCGCGCTTCTTCCAAGGCGTCGACGGCAGCTTTCCGTTCCTGTCCGGCATCGAGGACATCATCCATGCCGAAGTGCGCAAGCTCTACCCGGACGCGGAACTGCCCACCTTCGAGGTGGAACACTCCCCGGGCAGGCTGGTGCTGACCTATATTTCCCACCACCCCTTCGCGGACCTGGCCCATGGCCTGATAGAGGGCTGCATCTCCCACTTCGGCGAAAACATCGAGATCACCCGGGAAAACCTGCCGGGCATCTCCGGCGCCCAGGCGCGCTTCACCCTGGTGGCCGGGGGCTGACCCATGAGCGATGCGAACGACCGGGATGCCGTCTGGCAGCAACGCTTCGAGCGGGAACGCAAGGCCCGCAGGCAGGCGGAGCAGATCCTGGAGGAAAAGTCCCTGGAGCTCTACCAGAGCAACCAGAGCCTGCGCCGGCTGGCCGCGGAACTGGACGCGATGATCAAGGACCGCACCCGGGAGCTCACCCGCGCCCTGGAGGAATCGGAAAAGCAGAAGCAGGAACTGGCCCGCCTCAACGAGGACATCCGCGCCCACCAGCAAGAACTGATCCTGGCCCGCCAGGCGGCGGAATCGGCCAACAAAATGAAGAGCGAGT
>CAZREY010000117.1:1364-7616 GCA_964599015.1 uncultured Thiobacillus sp. | reverse complement strand
GGGGCAAGCTCATTCCGGACGACCGCACCAAGGTCGTCCAGCCCCTGGAGACCGCCGCCGTGCGGGCCATCCACGTGCGGGACGGGCAGCGGGTAGGGTCAGGGGATCTGCTAATCGAACTGGATGCCACCCAGGCCCGGGCGGATAGCACGCGTCTGGCCGCTGGTCTGGAGGCGGCGCGCATGGAGGTGGCCAGGTCCAGGGCCCTGCTGGCGGCGTTGGAGTCTGGCCGCCGACCCGTCCTGGAACCGGTATTGGGTGAAGGGAATACCCAATTGGCGGAGGCCCGGCGTCTTCTGGAAGGACAATATGGGGAATATCGCGCCCGGCTGGACCAACTGGATGCGGAGATTGCCCGTCGGGAAGCGGAACTGCGCTCCACGCGAGAGATCGTGGCAAAGCTGGACCGGACGGTACCCATCGCCCGACAGCGGGCCCGGGACTACCAGGACCTGCTGGAAAAGAACTTCGTCTCACGCCACGGTTTCCTGGAGCAGGAGCAGGCCCGTATTGAGCAGGAAGGAGACCTGGCCACCCAGCAAGCCAGATTGGAGGAAATAAGTGCGGCATTGCAGGAGGCCCGAGCCCAACGGGCGGCCCTGGTAGCCGAAACCCGACGCGCAACCCTGGATGCCCAGAACCAGGCCGAACTCAAGGCGACGGGTCTGTCCCAGGAACTGCTGAAGGCCGAACACCGGGATGCCACCATGCGCCTTACAGCCCCGGTGGGTGGCACGGTGCAGCAACTGGCGGTGCATACCGTGGGGGGCGTGGTGACGCCAGCCCAACCCTTGCTGGTGATCGTGCCCGGTGACAACGCCCTTGAAGTGGAGGCCTTGGTTGAGAACAAGGACATCGGCTTCGTGCGTGCCGGCCAGGTGGCCGAAGTGAAGGTGGAGACCTTCCCCTTCACCAAGTACGGCACCGTTCCGGGTAAGGTGGTCCAGGTCTCAAGCGACGCCATCCAGGATGAAAAACAGGGCCTGGTCTACGCGGCGCGGGTGAAATTGGCACGCACCGTCCTCAATGTGGATGGCAAGTGGGTGAACCTCACCCCTGGCATGGCCGTCACCGCCGAGATCAAGACCGGCAAGCGCCGGGTCATCGAGTATTTCCTCAGCCCCCTCATGCAGTATGGGGATGAGAGCATGAGGGAGCGGTGAATGATCTGGCGCAGCCCGATTACCCGTGGCCTGACGGATGCCGCCGGGTACGCGTCTTGTCTAGACATCCTCCAGGCTGCTAAAATCCGCTCGCTTTGCGTCCAACAGGGTGTTGGACCGGCGAAATCCTCACATCCGCGCAGTTAAGGTGCTCCGACAAACCCGGGGTTCTTCGCGGATGGCGGCAAAACCTTAACCAAGGAGTTTTCATGTCCGTGACCATGCGTCAGATGCTGGAAGCCGGTGTCCATTTCGGCCACCAGACCCGTTACTGGAATCCCAAGATGGCCCCCTTCATCTTCGGCCATCGCAACAAGATCCACATCATCAACCTGGAAAAGACCCTGCCCATGTTCGGCGAGGCCGCCAAGTTCGCGCGCCAGCTGGCTTCCAACCGGGGTTCCATCCTGTTCGTCGGTACCAAGCGCCAGGCCCGGGACATCATGGCCGAAGAAGCTGCCCGTTGCGGCATGCCCTACATCTCCCACCGCTGGCTGGGTGGCATGCTGACCAACTTCAAGACCGTGAAGCAGTCCGTCAAGCGCATGAAGGACATGGAGGCCCAACTGGCCGATTCCACCCTGTCCAAGAAGGAAACCCTGCGTCTGCAGCGTGAGTACGACAAGCTGGTCACCAGCCTGGGCGGCATCAAGGACATGGACCGCCTGCCCGACGCCCTGTTCGTGGTGGACGTGGGCTATCAGAAGATCGCCATCACCGAGGCCAGCAAGCTGGGCATCCCCGTGATCGGCGTGGTGGACAGCAACAACACCCCCGAAGGCGTGGACTACGTGATCCCCGGCAACGACGATTCCGCCCGGGCCATCCGCCTGTATGCCCGCGGCCTGGCTGATTCCATCCTGGAAGGCAAGGCCAACATGGTTGAAGAACTGGTGGCCGCCGCCGGCGAGGACGAATACGTCGAAGTGGATGCCGGCGAGATTTCTGGCCAGTAAGCGCCGCTGAATGACACACGGGGGCAGCGTCCCCCGGATTACGGAAATTTGACGCCCCGCACCCCGGGGCGTTTTTACAGACTCTAGGAGAACAAAATGGCTGAAATCACCGCATCCATGGTGAAAGAACTGCGTGAGCGCACCGACGCACCCATGATGGATTGCAAGAAGGCCCTGTCCGAAGCCGGCGGCGACATGCAGAAGGCCGAGGAAATCCTGCGCGTGCGCTTCGGCAACAAGGCCGCCAAGAGTGCCGGCCGCGTGGCCGCCGAGGGCGTGGTGGCCATCAACATCGCCGCCGACGGCAAGTCCGCCGCCATGGTGGAGGTGAACTGCGAGACCGACTTCGTGGCCAAGAACGACGACTTCCTGGCCCTGACCCGGGCCCTGGCCGAGATGGTGTTGAACCAGAATCCCGCCGACGTGGCCGCCCTCTCCGCCCTGCCCTATGGCGGCAAGACCGTGGAAGAGGCCCGCACCGAGCTGGTGGGCAAGATCGGCGAGAACATGTCCATCCGCCGCTTCGTGCGCCTCTCCGCCACCGGCAAGTTCGCCAGCTACATCCACGGCAACAAGATCGGCGTGCTGGTGGACGTATCCGGCGACGAGTCCATCGCCAAGGACATCGCCATGCACATCGCCGCCTCCAAGCCCAAGTCCCTGAACGCTTCCGGCGTGCCCCAGGACCTGATCGACACCGAGCGCCGCGTGGCCATCGAGAAGGCCAAGGAAGCCGGCAAGCCGGAAGCCATGCTGGAGAAGATCGCCGAAGGCACCGTGCAGAAGTTCCTCAAGGAAGTCACCCTGCTGTCCCAGCCCTTCGTCAAGGACGACAAGCAGACCGTGGAGCAGGTGCTGAAGTCCAAGGGCTCCCAGTGCCACGGCTTCACCATGTTCATCGTCGGCGAAGGCATCGAGAAGAAGGTCACCGACTTCGCCGCCGAAGTGGCCGCCGCCGCCAAGGTCTGAACCTGACATGGCTGCCGACACCCACGCGGTTACCCGCATCCTGCTCAAGCTCTCCGGCGAGGCCCTCATGGGGCCCGATGCCTTCGGCTACCACGCCGGGACCCTGGCCGGCATCGTCGGCCAGATCAAGGAGGTGGTGGAGTTGGGCACGGAAGTGGGCATCGTCGTGGGCGGCGGCAACCTGTTCCGGGGCGCCACCGGCGCCCTGTCGGGCATGGACCGGGCCACCGCCGATTCCATGGGCATGCTGGCCACGGTGATGAACGCCCTGGCCCTGAAGGATGCCCTCATGGCCGCGGGCGTGGAAGCCCGGGTGCAGACCGCCGTCACCATCGCCCACGTGGGCGAGGCCTTCGAGCGGGACAGTGCCGTGCGGCACATGGAAAAGGGCCGGGTGGTGATCTTCGGGGGCGGCACCGGCAACCCCTTCTTCACCACCGACACCGCCGCCGCCCTGCGGGGCGCCGAGATCGGCGCGGACCTGATGCTCAAGGCCACCAAGGTGGACGGCGTATACACCGCCGACCCGAAGAAAGACCCCAGCGCCACCCGCTTCGACCAGCTCACCTTCGACGAGGCCATCGCCCGCAACCTGGGCGTGCTGGATACGGCGGCCTTCGCCCTGTGCCGCGAGCAGCAACTCCCCCTGGCCGTGTTCAGCATCTTCAAGACCGGCGCCATGAAGCGCGTGATCCTGGGCGAGGCCGAGGGCACACGGGTTGTGCCCTGACCGCATCCTGATTAGGAGACAGACATGATTGCCGACATCAAGAAATCCGCAGACGAGAAGATGAAGAAGTCCCTGGAGGCCCTCAAGGCCGACTTCGGCAAGGTGCGTACCGGGCGGGCCCACACGGGCATCCTGGATCATGTCAAGGTGGACTCTTACGGCACCCTGATGCCCATCAACCAGGTGGCCAACATCTCCGTCATCGACGCCCACACCCTGGGCGTGCAGCCCTGGGAGAAACCCATGGTGGCCAAGGTGGAAAAGGCCATCCGCGACGCCGACCTGGGCCTGAACCCTGCCGCCATGGGAGATGTGATCCGCGTGCCCATGCCTCCCCTCACCGAGGAACGCCGCAAGGAACTGGTGAAACTGGTGCGAGGCGAGGCCGAGAATGGCAAGGTGGCCGTACGCAACATCCGGCGGGACGCCATCGCCCACCTGAAGGAACTGGTGAAGAACAAGGAAGCCTCCGAGGACGAGGAACGCCGCGCCCAGGACGAGGTGCAGAAACTCACCGACAAGTACATCGCCGAGATCGACAAGGCCACGGCAGACAAAGAAAAAGACCTGATGGCGGTCTGAGGACGGAGTTTTCCCACACTCCCCCGCGGCCATCATGATCAAGCGCTTCTTCAGTTCCACCGCGGCCGTTCCAGAGGCCGCCCGGGTCCCCAGGCACATCGCCATCATCATGGACGGCAACGGACGGTGGGCCAAGAAACGCCTGATGCCCCGTGTAGCCGGCCATGCCCAGGGCGTGGAACGGGTGCGGGACATGGTGCAGGCCTGCATAGAGCGGGGCGTGGAATACCTGACCCTGTTCGCCTTCAGTTCCGAAAACTGGCGCCGTCCCCAGGATGAGGTCAACCGCCTCATGGAACTGTTCGTCATGGCCCTTGAACGGGAAGTGGGCAAGATGCACCAGAACGGCGTGCGCCTGAAGGTGGTGGGCGACCTGTCCCGCTTCGATGCCCGCCTGCGGGAACTCATCGCCCAGGGCGAGGCCACTACCGACGGCAACGAACGCCTCACCCTCACCGTGTGCGCCAACTACGGGGGCCGCTGGGACATCCTGAACGCCGTCAACACCTGGCGCCGCGCCCATCCGGGCAGCCAGGAACTGAGCGAGGATGCCCTGGCCGGCTACCTGAGCATGGCCTACGCCCCGGAGCCGGACCTGTTCATCCGCACCGGCGGGGAAAAGCGCATCAGCAATTTCCTGCTCTGGCAACTGGCCTATACGGAGTTGTACTTTACCGACACCCTCTGGCCCGACTTCGACGCCAAGGCCCTGGATGGCGCCATCGTCTCGTACCAGCAGCGGGAACGCCGCTTCGGCCGCACCAGCGAACAACTCCAGGAAAGCTGAGCAAGCCTTGCTCACCCGTATCCTCACGGCCCTGCCCCTCATCGCCGGCTTCCTCGCCGCCTTGTATTGGGCCAGTCCGCTGCTGTGGTTGGCCATCATGGCCGCCGCCCTGTGCCTGGGAGCCCTGGAATGGGCAGATCTGGCCAAGGTGAACACCGCCATGGGCATGATGTACGCGGGCCTGATGACCCTGGCGGGCCTGGCCCTGACCCAGGTTGCCGCCGCCAGCGTCTGGGCCTATAGCATTTCCCTCGGCTTCTGGCTCATGGCTCCCTGGCTACTGCGGCGAGGATTCAGGTTCCAGCCCGTGCCTCTGCTCCTGGGGCTGGGCATACTGGTGCTGCTGCCCACCTACCTGGCCATCATCGCCTTGCGCGAGGCGGCACCTGACCTCCTGCTGGCCTTGGTGGGCCTGGTGGTGGTGGCGGACAGCGCGGCCTACTTCTCCGGAAGGCGCTTTGGCCGCCATAAACTGGCCCCCGCCATCAGCCCGGGCAAGACCTGGGAGGGCGTGGCCGGTGCTGTGCTGGGCGTATCGCTCTACGCCCTGATGCTTTTGTCGCTTTGGCCCGCATCGCAGCCGATCCCGGCGTATCTGGCCCTGCCGGCCGCCTTGGGCCTGCTGGCCCTGTCCATCGTCGGCGACCTGCTGGAAAGCTGGATCAAGCGCCTGGCGGGCGTCAAGGACAGCGGCCATCTCCTGCCGGGCCACGGCGGCGTGCTGGACCGCATCGACAGCCTCACCGCCGCCCTGCCCGCCGCCGCCCTCTTGTACGTGTGGATGCAATGAAGAACCTGACCATACTCGGCGCCACCGGCACCATCGGCGTCAACACCCTGGACGTGGTGGCCCGCCACCCGGACAAGTTTCGCGTGGTGGCCCTCACCGGCCAGAACCAGTTGGAGAGGCTGGCCGAACAGTGCCGCCGCTTCCGCCCCAAATACGCGGTGGTGATGGAGGCGGACAAGGCCCTGGACCTGCGGAACATGCTGCACGACCTGGATACGGAAATACTGGCCGGTGTGGAAGCACTGGAATACGTCTCCGCCCTGTCGGAGGTGGAC
>CAZREY010000117.1:0-1354 GCA_964599015.1 uncultured Thiobacillus sp. | reverse complement strand
TCGTCGGCGCCGCCGGTTTGCGACCGGCCATGGCCGCCGCCCGGGCCGGCAAGCGCGTGCTGCTGGCCAACAAGGAAACCCTGGTCATGGCTGGACGCTTCTTCATGGAAGCGGTGCACGCCCATGGCGCCACCCTGCTGCCCATCGATTCCGAGCACAACGCCGTGTTCCAGTCCATGCCCGCCCACTACGACGGCAACCTGGCGGCCCATGGCGTACGACGCATCCTGCTCACCGCGTCCGGCGGCCACTTCCGCACCCGGCCGGTGGATACCCTCAGGGACATCACCCCGGAACAGGCCGTGGCCCATCCCAACTGGGTCATGGGCAGGAAGATCTCGGTGGACTCCGCCACCATGATGAACAAGGGCCTGGAGGTTATCGAGGCCAGCTGGCTGTTCAACGCCCGCCCGGACCAGATCGAGGTGGTCATCCACCCCCAGAGCATCATTCACAGCATGGTGGAATACCTGGATGGTTCCGTCCTGGCCCAGTTGTCCAACCCGGACATGCGCACCCCCATCGCCCACTCCCTGGCCTACCCGGAGCGGGTGGAGGCCGGCGTCAGCTGGCTGGACCTGGCGAAGATCGGCACGCTCACCTTCGAGACCCCTGACTACGCCCGTTTTCCTTGCCTCAAGCTGGCCTACCAGGCCCTGGAGGCCGGCGGCGCGGCCCCCGCCGTCTTGAATGCCGCCAATGAGGAGGCCGTAGCCGCCTTCCTGGACCATCGCCTGCCCTACCCGGGCATCGCCTCGACCCTGGAATCGGTCCTGGCAAAACTCGCCGGACATGGCGCGGCCAGCCTAGAGGAGTTGATGGCCGCGGACGCGGCGGCCCGGGCCGCCGCGCGGGAACACATCGCCGCCGGATGAAGTCCCTAGCGGACCAACCATTCCCTCCGTGAAGCCATGACCACGCTGCTCGCCTTCCTCTTTACCCTGGCGATCCTCATCGTCTTCCACGAATTCGGCCATTACCTGGTGGCCCGGCTGGCGGGCGTGAAGGTATTGCGCTTTTCCGTGGGCTTTGGCCAGGTCATCGCCCGCCGCAAGGATCGCCGGGACACGGAATGGGCCTTGTCCGCCATCCCCCTGGGGGGCTATGTGAAGATGCTGGACGAACGGGAGGGAGACGTTCCGCCGGATCAGTTGCACCAGGCCTTCAACCGCAAGGGCGTGGGCGCCCGGGCGGCCATCGTCGCCGCCGGGCCCCTGGCCAACTTCCTCCTGGCCATTCTCCTGTTCTGGGCCCTTTTCATGGCCGGCGTACCCGCCGCCAAACCCGTGCTTGGCAATCCCCCAGCCGACACCCCCGCCGCCCGGGCCGGCATCCAGGGCGGCGAAACGGTCGT
>CAZREY010000116.1:0-7617 GCA_964599015.1 uncultured Thiobacillus sp. | reverse complement strand
TAGATGTCGCAGCTCACCACCAGGATCTTCTTCTTGCCCGCCTCCCGGATGATGCGGGTGAGCTTGCCGGTAGAGGTGGTCTTGCCCGCACCCTGCAGGCCGGCCATGAGAAACACGGCCGGCGGCTGGGTGGCGAAGTTCAGGGGCGCAGCCTGCTCCCCCATCAGGCGGGTGAGCTCCTTGTGCACCACGCCGATGAGCTGCTGGCCCGGAGTCAGGCTCCCCAGCACCTCCTGGCCCATGGCCCTCTCCTTCACCCGGGCGATGAAGTCCCGCACCACGGGCAGGGCCACGTCCGCCTCCAGCAGGGCCACGCGCACCTCCCGCAGGGCATCCTGGATGTTGTCCTCGGTGAGGCGGCCCTGGCCCCGCAGGTTCTTCACCACGCGGGACAGGCGATCGGTCAGGTTCTCGAACATGGAATCACTTCAGATACGTTAGACTCGTGCAGTCTAGCAAACCCACCCCCAGGGAACCCAGCATCCGCCATGCTTGAAATCCTCTGCATCGCCGCCTACTTCGGACTCGCCGTCTGGTTCTGGCCTGGCCTGCCCGGCTGCTGCCGCACCGACTGGGTGCCCCGCCTGCTGCCCATCCTGCCCCTGGTGCCCCACCTGATCCTGCTGCACCGGGACATGCTGGGGGCGGACGGCATCCACCTGGGCTTCGCCGTGTCCCTGTCCGCCATTTCAGCCCTGACGGTGCTGACCTACGCCACCGCCGCCTGGCGCTACCACCTGGCCGGGGTGCTGGGCTTCGTGCTGGCCTTCGCCGGCGTCAGTGTGCTGCTTCAGGTGATCATGCCCCTGGGCACTCCCGTGGCCCACACGGACGCCCCCCTGTTCCGGGGACACCTGCTGGTGGCCTTCGCCGCCTACAGCCTGTTCACCATCGCCGCGCTCCATGCCGTCCTCATCGCCCTGGCGGAGAAGCACCTGCACAAGGCCGTGCCCCCCAAGATGCTGGCGGGCCTGCCGCCTTTGCTGACCATGGAGCGGCTCCTGTTCCGCATGATCCAGGCGGGCTTCGCCCTGCTCACCCTCACGGTGATCTCCGGCATCGGCTTTTCCGAAGAGGTGTTCGGCAAGGCCATGCCCTTCAACCACAAGACCGTCTTCGGCATCGCCGCCTGGCTGATCTTCGCCGCCCTGCTCCTGGGCCGGCGCATCTATGGCTGGCGCGGGCGCACCGCCATCTACTGGACCCTGGCCGGATTCATCAGCCTGCTGCTGGCCTACGAGGGCGTGAAGTTCGTCATGGAAGTCCTGTTACACCGCTAAGACGCACCCAGGCACCCTGACCGTGTGCTGACCGGCCCCGCGATTCCACTATCTGCTTTCATGGTTATTGCACTATTCTCTGAAGAAATCTTTAGACCAAATGGACGCCCGCTGGTGGGGGTCATAGAGGAAGCGACATGACGGACACGATTCAAGACCCCGCCCTGCAGCAGGCGCGCAGCGCAGGCATCCAGGCCATCGAACTGTTGCTGGACCATGCCCTGTTCCCCACGCCCCTCAACTACTCGGTGGCTTACGAATACCTGCACGGCAACCAGACGGACCTGAACGGCTTTCTCGACAACCACCTGCAGGGGGGCAAGCCCCTGGACGACATCCTGTTGCAGGATCTGTATGAACGCTACATAGCCGCCGAGCGCCACAAGCAGTTCCAGGGCATGCGCAACGACCTGCACAGCCTGTTGCAGGCCTTGATGCAAACCATGTCGGAAACCAACCGCAACAGCGTGGAATACCAGCGCGAACTGGAATCCAGCATCAATAAGCTGGGGATGGATCTGGATCAAACCGCCTTGCGGGATATCGCCGCGGACATGATCACGGCTGCCACCACGGCCAACGATCAAAACTGCAAACTACAGGAGCACCTCTCCGCGGCCCAACAGGAAACCGAACAACTGCGGGCGGAACTTGAAGCCCAGCGGCGGGAGGCCATGATCGACCCCCTCACCGGCCTGTTCAACCGCCGCGCCATGGACCATCACCTGGAATACCTGTGGGAGGAAGACCAGGATCTCTCGGTGCTGGTCATGGACATCGACCACTTCAAGCGCATCAACGACAGCTATGGCCATGCCGTGGGCGACATCGTGATCCGCAACGTGGCCGACACGCTGCGCAAGTGCATCCGCGGCGAGGACATCGCCGTTCGCTACGGCGGCGAGGAATTCCTGGTGCTGCTGCCCAACACCCAGCTGGAAGGCGCCATCACCGTGGCCGAGGCCATCCGCAGGCGCATCGAGGCCCTCAGGCTGGTGCGCAAGAATGACAATTTCGCCCTGGACCCGTTCACCATCTCCCTGGGGGTGGCGAAACGGCACGGCAAAGACGACCGGGACAGCCTGTTCGAGCGGGCCGACAAGGCCCTCTACCACGCCAAGTCAAACGGGCGGAACCAGGTCATCCACGAGAACCACCTGCACTGACCCGCGGGCCGACGCTCAGACGTATTCCTTCATGGCCCGGCGCCGGCCGGGCTTCTTCTTCATGATGACCACGCCCTTCACCACCGCCTCGATGCTGTCGATGGGGATGTTGGGGTAGAGGGGGTTCAGGGGCTTGAGCATCCAGCCCTCCGCATGCTTCACCAGCTGGCGGAAGATGTACTTGTCGTCTTCCTTCTCCGCGTCCTCGATGTAGGCGATGACGTAGGAGCCGTCCCGGGCCACCCCCTCGGGCTCGATGACGATGATCTCCCCCTCCACGAATTCCGGCAGCATGGAGTCCCCCAGCACCATGAGGGCATAGGGCTCGCCGCTGGCGCAGGAGGAGGCCAGCTCGTCCTGCGGGCTGCGGCTCTCGGCGGCAGGCTTGACGGGGATGGGGAAGGGTTTCGGGGTGGGTTTCTCGGACATCACTTTCCTCGCATGAACATCTTGTCCAGATCGGCCATGGTCAACTGGAACCAGGTGGGCCGGCCATGGTTGCATTGCTCCGACCGCTCCGTGGCCTCCATGTCCCGCAGCAGGGCATTCATCTCCGGCAGGGTCAGGCGGCGATTGGCGCGCACCGCGCCGTGGCAGGCCAGGGTGGCCAGCAATTCATTGCGGCGGGCGGTCATGGCCCCGCTTATGCCGAATTCGCGAATGTCTTTCAACACCTCCCGGGCCAGGGTCTCTCCGTCCGCATCCTTCAGCAGCACCGGCAGGGCCCGCACGGCCAGGTGGGTAGGGGACACGGGGGCGATCTCGAAGCCCAGCTCCGCCAGGGCCTTGCCCACCTCCTCGGCGGTGCTCATCTCCAGGGCCGTGGCGGCGAACACCACGGGAATCAGCAGGGGCTGGCTGGCCACCCGGCGCTGCTCCAGGGCCGCCTTCAGACGTTCGTAGACGATGCGCTCGTGGGCGGCGTGCATGTCCACCACCACCAGCCCCTTGTCGTTCTGGGCCAGCACGTAGACCCCGGCCAGCTGGGCCAGGGCATAACCCAGGGGAGGCACCCGGTCCCGGGGTTCCTGCTGGGTTGGCGCGGCGGCCGGCACGTTGGCCAGGGCCTCGGCCACCACGGCGTAGTAGGCGGCGGGCTCGGCGGCCAGGGGCATGGCGGCCTGGCGGGCGGGCCAGGCGGGCGCCGAAACGGCTGATTTGGCAGATGCCCCCCCCTCTCCCCAGGCCTTATGCCCTTCCGGGTAAGCCCTCCCCGAGGGGGAGGATGCCGAGCCATCCGCGATCTCGGCGCTCCCGCCGCCGAGGATCTTTTCCAGGGCATGAAACACGAACTGGTGGATGCCCCGGGCATCCCGGAAGCGCACCTCGGTCTTGGCCGGATGCACGTTCACGTCCACGCCTTCCGGGGGCAGTTCCAGGAACAGCGCGTAGGCGGGATGGCGCTCGTGGTGCAGCACATCCCGGTAGGCCTCCCGCACGGCATGGGTGAGCAGCTTGTCCCGCACGAAGCGGCCGTTGACGAACAGGTACTGGGCGTCCCGCCCGGCGCGGGAATAGGCCGGCAGCCCCGCCAGACCGAACAGGCGCAGGGTGCCGGCGCCGGGGTTGCCAACACCCTCGTCCAGGCTGCGGGCGGCAGCCGCAAATTCTTCCCCCATCACCGCCAGGGCCCGGGCCTGCCAGTCACCGGGGGCGTTTTTTCCAACCTCAAAGCGGCGCGCCACCTTGCCGTTGTGACTGAGAGTGAAGGCACAGCCGGGATGGGCCAGGGCCAGGCGGCAGAACACGTCGTCGCAATGGCCGTATTCGGTGGCCGGGGTCTTGAGGAACTTGCGCCGGGCCGGGGTATTGAAGAACAGGTCCCGCGCCTCCACCACCGTGCCGCTCCCCAGGGCCGCGGGTTCCGGGCGTGTGACGCGGCCGTCCAGGGCGGTGAGCTTCCAGGCATGGGGAGCCTGGGCATGGCGGCTGGTGAGGGTGAGGCGGGAGACGGAGGCGATGCTGGCCAGAGCCTCGCCCCGGAAGCCCAGGCTGGCCACCCGCTCCAGATCCGCCAGGCTGGCGATCTTGCTGGTGGCGTGGCGGGTCAGGGCCAGAGGCAGGTCGTCGGGGGGGATGCCGGCACCGTCGTCGGCCACGCGGATGAGGCGGATGCCGCCCTCCTCCAGGTCCACGCGGATGTCCCGGGCCCCCGCGTCCAGGCTGTTTTCCAGCAGTTCCTTGAGGGCCGACGCGGGCCGCTCCACCACCTCCCCGGCGGCGATCTGGGAGATGAGGAGGTCGGGCAGGAGACGGATGGCCGTTGGGATGGCTGACATGGCGGGCGAGTTTATCACCCGCTCCCTATCCGCCCCGCGCCCCTGCCTTCTCCCCCCCTTGGTCGACTCCTTACTTCATCATCATCTTCATCATCATCTGCATCATGTCCATGCGCTTTTCCAGCTCGTCCAGGCGCTTGGACATCTCCCGGCCCTTCTCGCAGCCGCAATCGCCATCACCCTTGCGCTGGCAGTTCCTGCCCATGCCCATCATGCCCATGCCGGGACCCTTGCCGTCCATGCGGTCACAATCCTTGCCCTGGCCCATGGGGCCCATGCCTTTGCCCATGCCGCCGCCCTGCATCATGCCGGGACCCTGGCCGTCGCGCTTGTTGCACTTGCCGCCGGGCCCCATGCCCTGGGCCTGCATCATGTCCTGCATGCGTTCCCGCATGGTCTGCATGTCTTCCATGGGCGCGGGGGCCGCCGCCGTGGCGGGCGCGGCTTCCAGTTTCGGCGCCTCCTCGGCCAGCACGGCGCCGGGCAGATTGAGGATGGCCATCATGGAAAACGCCAGTGCACTCCGTTTCAGCAAGTTCATCGTTCACTCCTTTGGTGGAAAAATCGGCCCGCCGCCCTCTGTCGGCGAACCCATTCGAGTCCACGGCGCAAGGCGGGGTTCCCTACCCTATTCGCCTAATCGCATCCGTGCCAGTGGTGTATGGGAAAAGGTCTTGAAGAGCCTGTCCAGGCCCGCCCCTCCGGGCATCCCTTCCGCGCCCTTCAGGCCGCCTTGCCGATCCGCCCGCCGAGCATCTGGGACAAACCGTCCGGGCTCGTGGGCCGGCCGATCAGGTAGCCCTGTATCCGGTGACAGCCCAGGCCCGCGATCACCCGCAGCTGTTCCTCCGTTTCCACGCCCTCGGCGATCACGTCCAGGTCCAGGCTGTTCGCCAGGGCCACCACCGCCTGGGCGATGGCCACGTCATCGGCGTTGCTGGCCAGGCCGTCGACAAAGGAACGGTCGATCTTGAGCTCGCTCACCGGCAGGCGCTTGAGGTAGGACAGGGAGGAATACCCCGTGCCGAAGTCGTCGATGGACACGCCCACGCCCAACGCGGCCAGGGCGTTCAGGGTGGTGATGGCCTCTTCCGGGTTGCTCACCAGGGCGCTCTCCGTGATCTCCAGGATCAGGGTGCCCCGGCCCAGGCCGGTCTCCGCCAGTATCCGCTCCACCATGGCCAATAACCCCGGCTGCCGCAACTGCACCGCCGAGAGGTTCACCGACAGGGAGCTCAGGCCGCCCCATTGTTCGCGCCATGCCTGGAATTCCCGGCAGGCCGTGCGCAGTATCCATTCCCCCATGGGTACGATGAGACCCGTCTCCTCCGCCAGGGGGATGAACCGATCCGGGCGCACCAGTCCGAAACGGCCGCATTTCCAGCGCACCAGGGCCTCCACCCCGAACACCCTGCCGGTGGCCGCATCCGCCTGGGGCTGGTACTCCAGGAACAGTTCATCCTTCTCCAGGGCCTGGCGCATGCAGTTCTCCAGTTCCATGCGTTCCAGGCTGTGGGCGTTGATTTCCTCGGAATAGAAACGGAAGGTGTTCTTGCCTTCGTCCTTGGCCAGATACATGGCGATGTCCGCGTTCCTGAACAGGGTTTCCATATCCTCTGTATCGTCCGGGAACAGGCTGATGCCCACGCTGGCGGTGAGGAACAGCTCCCGTCCCTCCACCTCGAAGGGCTGCTTCATGATGTAGATGAGCTTTTCCGCCACCAGGGCCGCATCCTCGCCGTGGTGCAGATTGCCCAGCACGATGGCGAACTCGTCGCCCCCAAGGCGGGATACCGTGTCCCCGTCCCGCACGGCGCTAACGAGGCGCGTCGAAACCGATTGCAGGAGCGCATCCCCGGTGTCGTGCCCCAGGGTATCGTTGACGGTCTTGAAGCGATCCAGGTCCACATAGAGCAGGGCCGTGCGGGTGCCGGCCCGCCGGCTCCAGGCCACCGCCTGCTCCAGTCGCTCCCGCAGCAGGCGGCGGTTGGGCAGGTCCGTGAGGGGGTCGTAATAGGCCAGGCGGCGGATGGTTTCCTCCGCCTGCTGGCGCCCCTTTTCGTACTGCCAATTGCGGCGGGACACATAGCCGATGCCCAGCAGGCCGGCCAGCCAGATGCCGCCATGGGTCACGGCCATGTTCGACACCGCCGTCTCGTGGATGGCGTAATAGGGCGCCAACTGGATGGACACCACCGTGGCGCCCCGCACGCCCCCCACGGGGATGCCGGTCCAGGCATGGCAGAGCAGGCATTTCTCCTCCATGTACATGGGCTGCATCATGCGCAGGTAGGGCTTGCCACCGATATCCGCGATGGCCGTCACCGCCTCGCGCCGGCCCCGGTTGAACTGGTGCAGCACCTGGGTTTCCCAGGCGTCCGGGGCGTTGCCGGGATTGAGGTACTTCAGGCCGGTGATGCGGCCCTTCACACCATAGAGCTTGTCGTGCTCCTCCTGCATCAGGCGCAGCATGGTGGCGGGGGCGTACTGGGTCAGGCGGACCCCATCGGGAGTGGTGATGTCCCGTTCCGGCACGTGGGACATGAAGGGGCTGGGCTCGATATTGTTCCTGCCCACGCGCAGATAGGCCCCGCCCAGGGCCGTGAACCACTGGCGGAAAGCCATGTCGCGGTTGAGGTTGGTCCGGGCCTCGGTCCGGGCCAGATTCAGGATTTCCTCCTTGTCCCGGGCAATGTTCCAGCCCAGGGAAACGGCCGCCACCAGGGTCCACAACGCCGCGGCCAGCAGGGTCCAGGCACGGTTGCGACGCAGGTATTGGGCCATCTGCCCCATGGCGTCGGTTTTCCCCTCGGTTCCCGGCAGCAGGTACAAGCTCACCTCCGTTTGCGGCTTTGACGCGTGGTCCCGGCATGGCTGGCGAGGAGCGCATGA
>CAZREY010000115.1:0-7636 GCA_964599015.1 uncultured Thiobacillus sp. | reverse complement strand
CAGGTCACCGGCCTGAAGCCCGGCGACTTCGTCCATACCCTGGGGGACGCCCACATCTACCTCAACCACCTGGACCAGGTGAACCTGCAACTCACCCGGGATATCCGCCCCTTGCCCACCATGCGTCTCAATCCGGCGGTCACCAGCCTGTTCGACTTCAGGTACGAGGACTTCACGCTGGAAGGCTACGACCCCCACCCGGGCATCAAGGCGCCGGTAGCGGTGTAGGGACTGGTGGCGGCGGCAACGGCCGTCCGCTGAAGCACGCGTGCGTGGCCGGCCGCTACAGCCGCGAGCAGGGCTCCAAGCGCCACTCCGAAGGCATGGACCGGCTGTTCATCCACCCGAGTGAGCTTTATCACTATCCTTGAAAACCAGGCGGATATCGGCGGGTTCGCCTGACAGTCCCGGCAAATGTGCAATAATGCGTCAAGAGGAACGCAGGGTTTCGGACGCACAGAAAAAACAAGGGATCACAACAATCTTGACTTCGCCTCACGACCATCCCCATGCCCAAGGCCTGTCCACGGCCCCCGGCGCGGAGCGGCTGGTGGATCGGCTCGCGGATTTCCTGGCGCGGGTCTCTCCCGGGGGGGACATCTTCTTCGCTTCCAGGCCCGGGATTGAGTGGCTTGGATACCCGGAAGGCGGCTTGAAAAGGGGCGACAGCCTGTTGTCGGTGGTGGATCCGGCGGACCACGCCGCGCTGACCCGCGCCCTGGCCCAATCCGTGGGTCATGAGCGCCAAAGCCTGGCCATCCGCCTGCTGCGCCGGGATGGCGGCACGGCGCGGGCCACCTGCCGCATCCTGCCCCTGGTGGCCACGGGCACGCACGTGGAGTTGCTGTTCGCGGCCTGGGATGTGGGTCCCCAGCTCCCGACCGGGGCCAGTGATGAAGCCTCACTCCCGGACGACCCCGTGACCGGCCTGCCCACCCGGCCCCGCCTGTTGCTCGAACTGGCGGAATTGACCCGTCCGGACGCGCCGGCGGACGGCGGGTTCGCCCTGTTCCATCTGGACCTGGACGGTTTCCAGAAGGTGAACGACGCCTTGGGCCATGGCGCGGGCGACCAGTTGCTGAAGGAGGCGGCCGAGCGGCTCACGTCCCTGCTGCGCGCCTCCGATCTGGTGGCCCGCTCCGGCAGTGATGAATTCGCCCTGATCCTCGCCGGCACCCATGGGCAGGAAGACATTCTCCAGGTCGCGCGCAAGATACTGACGGCCATGCAGCGCCCCTATCCCGTGGCGGGGCGCCAGATCCATCTGACGGCCAGCATCGGCATCGCCCAGTTTCCCGAGCATGCCGGCGATGCCGAGCAGTTGTTCAAGTGCGCGGATATCGCCCTGACCCTGGCCAAGGCCGGCGGTCGCAACCGCTGGCGGTTCTACCAGCCCGGCGGCGTGGACGAGGCCAGCAGGCAGGTGGACCTGGAACAGCACATGTACGAGGCCATCCAGAACGGCGAATTCGAGATGCACTACCAGCCCATCTGCCGTCCCGACACCCGGGAACTGATGTGCGTGGAGGCCTTGATGCGCTGGAACCGTCCGGCCGAGGGTTCCATCCCGCCGGCCGAGTTCATTCCCCTGGCGGAACGGAACGGGCTGATCGGTTTCCTGGGCACCTGGTCCCTGCGGGCCAGCTGCCATCAGGTGGCCCAATGGAACAAGGCCTGGAATGTACGCCTGCGTGCGTCGGTGAACCTCTCGCCAGCCCAGTTCCGGCAGGGGGACATCGTCGCCACGGTGCGGGATGCCCTGGCCGAATCCGGGCTCCCGGCGGACCGCCTCACCCTGGAGATCACCGAGGGCACCCTGATGCAGGATCCCATCGAGACGGAAGACCTGTTGAACCGCCTGCGGGCCCTGGGTGTCGGTATCTCGGTGGACGACTTCGGCACGGGGTATTCCTCCCTCGCCTATCTCAAGCGTTTTCCCCTTTCCAGCTTCAAGATCGACCGTTCCTTCGTGGGCGAACTGGATCGCGAAGGCAATGATCTGGCCATCGTCTCGGTCATCATCAGCCTGGCCAAGGAGTTGGGGGTGAAAGTGGTGGCGGAAGGCGTGGAAACAGAGGCCCAGTTGGCGTTGCTGACGGGAAAGGGATGCGACCTGGTGCAGGGTTACCTGTTGGGAAGGCCCGTCGCGGCGGAAGCATTGGCCAATAGAGTGGAGCAAGGCGAGTGGAAGGTGGGGACATGACCCAGGAGACGGGCAAAGGGGCGGACAAGATCGAATCCCCGGTGGCGGATTCGCTGCCGGAACGCATCATGCGGCGCATGGGTGAGAGCGGCGGTTTCCCCGCCCTTGACCATTCCGTGGCCACCATCGTCGAGGCCCTGGAACTGGGCGCGGAGGACACCACGCCCCTGGTCAACGCGGTGCTGGCCGACGTGTCCCTCACCCAGAAGGTGCTGCGCCTTGCCAACTCCGCCATGTACGCGCCCATCGGCAGCAGTGTGTCCACCGTCTCCCACGCGGTCCACGTACTGGGCTTCGAGGCCGTGGGGCACCTGGCCCTGGGGGTGAAGCTGATCGGTTCCATGGGCCAGATCAGCGCCAACTCCCGATCCGCCGAGCGGGAATTGGCCCACAGCCTGGTGGCCGGTTCCGTGGCCGGCACCTTGGTGGGCCAGTCGGGCATGAAGAACGGCGAGATCGGGGTGGTCTGTTCCCTGCTGCATCGCCTGGGGCGGCTGCTGGTGAGTTTCTATCTGCCGGAGGAATGGAACCGCATCCAGCACGGGGTGGAGGCGGGGGAGGACGAGGCGGAGTCTGCCCGGCGCGTGCTGGGCATGACTCCTCACGAAGTGGGCATCCATGTCGCCCGGCAATGGCGGCTGCCCGCGAAGATCGTCCAAACCATGCAGAGCGGGAACGAGGCCGGCGTGGCGGAGGGGGACGAGTGGCTGCTGGCCCTCACCCAATTCTCGGACCGGTCCGCCCATGTCATCGCCTCCGGACAGGAGGCATCCTCGGCCCGGGCCATGGAGGCCCTGGCCCAGGAATTCGGCCCCACCCTGGGCATGCCCGCGGACGACCTGCTGCGGGCCGCCAAGGCCGCCACGGACGAGGCCACCGCCGAACCCCTGCTGGCCTCCATCCTCGTGGAAGGCAGGACCAGTCCGGCCAGGCCGGCTCCGGCGGCCACCGACCCCCTGGCCAGGCTGCGGGTGGGCGTTCGGGATGCGCGCCAGGCCATGGACGATGGGGAATCCGCCCTGGAAATCCAGCGCATGGTGCTGGAGGTCGCCTTCAGCGCCCTGGACCTGAGCCGGGCCGCGGTCCTGCTGCTGGACCAGGCAACCCAGGCCTATCGGGTCACGGCCAGCCTTGCCGCGCGGGCGCCCAACCGGCTGACGGGGCTCGCCATACCCGCCCAGGCGGGGGCGGACCTGGCCCACGTGGCCCTGGCCAGGAGGGTGGACATCTACATCGACAATCCCCGGGACCCCAAGATCGCCACCCACTTCCCGGACTGGATACGGGCCCACGGCCTGCATCCCTTCTTCCTCCTGCCCATGGTGGACAAGAACGGCAAGCCCATGGGCCTGTTCCACGGCCAGCAGCAGGATGACGTCAAGCTGAGCAAGGAAGAGCTGGGCCAGCTTGCGCACCTCCGGGACCTGTTGCAGGAGCGCCTGCGGAGCGAGTCCCCGCAGTAACCCACCGCCGGCCGGGGGTCTCCGGCCTGTGCCAGACCAACGGGAAACAGCCCGGGCCGCGTCGCGCTCCCAAAGTCATGAAAGAAGTGATTGGACGGGGGCATGCCTGGCGTCTAGGAATAAAACCCGAGCGCGGATTACGCGCCGACAATAAGGAGGAGGGAATCATGCTCAAGCCTTATTCACACTCTTTCGGCCTGGTCCTGCTGGGCATGGCCTGTCAGGCCCAGGCAGGCTGCCAGGACCCGCCCGCGCCCTTCGTCGACTGGTCCGGCTGCGACAAGCGGGGCGAGAACCTGGCCGGGGCCAATCTGTTCAGGGCGAACCTGGAACACACCAACCTGCAGGACGCCGATCTGTCCGGGGCCAACCTGCGGGGGGCCTACATGTACAGCACCTATCTCTGGGGCGCCAACCTGCGCGGGGTGGACCTCCAGGAGGCGGAGATCGATAGGGCCTACCTGAAGGAGGCCTACCTGGCCGGCGCGGTGTGGAGCGACGGCCGGGTGTGCGGGCCCAACAGCATGGATGGCTGTCACTGAGCCAGTGCCGCGCCCAGGGCAACGCCCAGGCCTTCCGGGCCCACCGGGGACCCGTCTTCCCGGCTCCACCAGGTTTCCCCGTAGGCGTGAACCTTGCCCGGGGCCGGCGTCGCCTGCCGCATCAGGCTGACGCCCGGCACGCCGAAGGCCCGGGCCACGATGCGGCCGTGGAGGCTGGACCCCGCGAAGGCCCGGGCCCGGCCGAGGAGGGCGCAGATGTCCCACAGGTGCAGGCTTTGGAACAGCCGGACCCGGCTTGTCTTCAGCCTGCCCACCAGTCGCCCATACACGGCCGCGTCGTCATGCCAGGGCGCGGCGCCGGCCCGGAACAGCACCAGGCCCAGTTCCGTTCCCGCCAGCGCGGCATCCAGCCCGGCGGCCAGAGTTGCCAGGGTGGCGTCGTCGCCGAAGTCGGCGCTGAACTGCGCCGCCAGGTAGCCCCGGGGAAAGTCCTGCCCCACCTCGGCCGGCTCGCCGACCTTGCCATGCCGGGCGATGACATCGCCGAACAGCCCGGCCACCCGTTCCCCCGGGTCCGGTTCCAGGCCGGCCTGGATGCCCTGGCGGGCCAGCCAGGCCTGGGTGATCCGGTCCCGCGCCGTGAGGCGGTCCGATTCCGCCAGCCGGGCCCGGGCCTCGGTCTGCATGGCTGGGGGCAGGGCGGCCAGGCCCACGCCGCCCAGGGCCCGGTGGGAAAAGCGACCGGGGCGGCGGAACAGCGCCTTCGGCACCAGGTAGGCCAGCTGCTGCTCCAGCCCCAGTTGCGCTTCCGCCCAGGCCTGCCGTGCTGTCTTGTCCCGGTCGTAACGGGCGATGGCGGCCTCGGCCGCTTCGAGCGGCAGCACCATGACGGCGGCCTCATAAAGCGAACAGGTGAGCAGCTCGCCCCCCACGTGGAGCACGTCCGCCGGCCGGCCGCCCCAGTGGCGGGCCAGGTCGGCGATGGCCCGGGTCCTGAAGCCGCCCCAGGGCGCCAGGTCCCGTTCCGCCACCCCGGCCCACACCAGGGGCCGGCCGGGAAACTCCAGGGCGGCAAGTCGTTCGGCCACCCGGGCCAGCAGCAGGTCGCCGAAGTTGTGGCGGTCGAAGGCGCCGAAGAGGATGAGGGGGGTGTCCGACGGGGAGGGCATCGCTGACCTGTCACGCTGCGGATGTCAGAATCCACACCCTACGTTCAGCGCATTCGAGAGACAAGCATGACGACAAGCAAAGAGGTGATGGCCGCCGGCGGCGTGGGCTTCGGCACCAGCGGCGCCCGGGGCCTGGTGGCGGACATGACGGACGAGGTCTGCTTTGCCTACGCCCTGGCCTTCCTGCACGCCATCGGCGCCCGGCCGGGGCAGCGCGTGGCCCTGGGCCTGGACCTGCGCCCCAGCAGCCCCCGCATCGCCGGGGCCTGCGCCGCCGCCATCCGCCACGCGGGCCTGGTGCCGGACTACTGCGGCGCCATCCCCACCCCGGCCCTGGCCTTCTACGCCCAGGAGCAGGGCATTCCCGCCATCATGGTCACCGGCAGCCACATCCCCTTCGACCGCAACGGCATCAAGTTCTACCGGCCCGAAGGCGAGATCACCAAGGCTGATGAAGCCGCCATCAACGCCGCCGGACTGCCCATGCCGGACAAGGTGCAGGCCGAGGCCCTGCCCCCCGCCAACCCCGCCGCCGCCGCTCTCTACAGGCAGCGCTACCTGGACTTCTTCCCCGGCCAGCCCCTGAAGGGCATGAGCCTGGGCTTCTACCAGCACTCCGGCCTGGCCCGGGACATCCTCACCGGGATCGCGGAGGATCTGGGCGCCCGGGTCATCCCCCTGGGCCGCACGGATGAATTCGTGCCCATCGACACCGAGGCCGTGAGCGAGGCGGACGCCCAGGTGGCCCGGCGCTGGGCGGCGGAATACCGCTTCGACGCCATCCTCTCCACGGACGGCGACGCGGACCGCCCCCTGCTGGGGGACGAGGGGGGCGAGTGGCTGCGGGGCGACATCGTCGGCATCCTCTGCGCCCGCTACCTGGGCGCCGGGGCCGTGGCCACGCCGGTGAGCAGCAACACCGCCCTGGAGAAGTGCGGCAGCTTCCACAAAGTGGCCCGCACCCGCATCGGCTCCCCCTACGTCATCGCCGCCATGAAGGAGCTGCTGGCCCAGGGGCAGACCGGGGTGGTGGGCTATGAAGCCAACGGCGGCTTCCTGGTGGGCAGCCCCATCCGCAAGGACGGCCGGCACCTGGCGCCCCTGCCTACCCGGGACGCGGTGCTGCCCGTGCTGGCCCTGCTGGCCATGGCGCGGGAGCGGGGCGCGCCCCTGTCCGCCCTGGCCCGGGACCTGCCCCCCCGCTTCACCGCCAGCGACCGCATCAAGGACTTCGCCACGGAAAAAAGCCGCCGGCTCATCCAGCAGCTGGCCGCCTCGCCCCAGGCCATCCTGCAACTGCTGGGAGACCTGTGCGGCCCGCCCAACCGCCTGGACCAGACCGATGGTCTGCGCATCACGTTTGCCAACGGCGAGATCGTCCACCTGCGCCCCTCGGGCAACGCCCCGGAGCTGCGCTGCTACGCCGAGGCCGACACCCCGGCCCGGGCCGCCGCCCTGGCCCAGGCCTGCCTGGAGCGGGTGCGGGCCGCGCCTTGAGCGCCTGGTACGTCTACATCCTGCGCTGCGCCGACGGCAGCTTCTACACCGGCATCACCACCGACGTGGCGCGGCGGGTGGCGGAACACAACGGCAATGACAAGCTGGGCGCCCGCTACACTCGCAGCCGCCGGCCCGTGAACCTGGCCTATGTGGAAGAGGCAGCCAGCCGGGGCGAGGCCACGAAGCGGGAGGCGGCGATCCGCAGGCTGGGCAGGGTGGGGAAGGCGGGTTTGTGCAGGGGTGGCGGTTAGCGGTGGAGGGCTGGCGTTCGGCCGAAGCGGCCCGCAGCCGATGTCGAATCGTTGACCGCTTCCGCCTCGAAGCCGACCTGCAATGCATGGTCTGCATCGGGCCGCACCTGACCAATTGCAGTCCTACGCAGACGGCGGAGGCAGACCTTCAACGTTCAGTATGCAGCGGCGGAAAACCGACACTCAATTTCGTGCCCTCAGCACGCCTGCGCGAGCGAATGCCTCGTCGACTCTGCTACGCAGTTGCACAGGAATCGTCGGTAACCGCGAGTTGATTTCTTCCAGATAGGATGCCTGATAGCCTGCAACGCAGTTGGCAAGGTATATCAGCAGCTCCGCGGTTTCGACGGGAAACCGCGTGACCAGATCGCTCTCACGCAGTTCGTAAAGGACGTGGCTGTGCTCGATTCGGATCGTGGGGAAGCGAACTGCCAAGGCCACCGCATCCGGAAAGGAGTCGCCAAGGTGTGGCAGCCACCCCAGCATCTTGGATGGAGTTGCCCCGATTCCACGGACACCTTAGCGTTCGACAAAGGAGTCCGAAATG
>CAZREY010000114.1:0-7696 GCA_964599015.1 uncultured Thiobacillus sp. | reverse complement strand
GGTGCCAGGCCAGGGCCCCCTGGCCGCCCTTGCCAGCCAGGGATGCCGGCGGACCCAGGACGCCTGCCTGGGCCACGGCGGCCTGCACGCCACCCTCATCCTCCCAGATCACGGCGAAGCGACCGCCATCCAGGGTGGTGATGCCAGGGGCGAAACACTCGCCCCGGCCGAAGGACTGTTCCCTGAATGCGGACTGGCCCGGCGCCCTGATGGCCAGGTAGCAGCGGGGCGTGCCGTCCCGGTCGTCCTCCCAGGCGATGGCCACCTGGCCGCCGGATACCGCCAGGGCCTGGCGTCCGGAGGCCTCCAGGTGGTGGAACAGGCCCTTGCCGGCCGTGACTTCCACGGCGGGGCCGAAGTCCCAGTCGGCTCGTGCCTGGGCCAGGGCCAGGGCCGGCAGGGCGACGCCCAGCATCAGCCATTTCATTTGCCGCTCCCAAGGAACTCCATCAGGCCCTGTTTCTCGTAATGCCGGCCCGAGACATAGCGATCGTAGTCCTTGAAGTCCGCCACGGTCTTGAAGCCGGGTATCTTGGCCACCTGCCTGCCCTCGGCGGTCATGTACACGAACAGGGGCGTGGCGAAGGCCCCCAGGCGGGTGCCCAGTTCCGCCTCTGTGACCCGCTCGCCGCTGGGCAGGCGCAGGCGCTTGCCGCCCTCGGCGTCCACGTACACCAGCACGTAGCGCTCGCTGTAGAGCTTCTTGAGTTCGGGGTCGGTGAAGGTCTTGCGGTTCACATGGTCGCACCAGGCGCAGCCATAGCGCCCGAAGTACAGGAAGATGGGCTTGCCCTCGGCCTTGGCCCGGGCCAGGCCCGTGTTGAAGTCCACGAAGTCGTAGCCCGGGGGCGGGTCGGCGCTGGCCAGGCCGACGGCCAGGCCCATCAGGGTCAACAACCCGAGCAGGGGACGTACGAATGGACGTGTCATGGAGGGGCTCCGGAGGGCTATGCTTCAGGCCCCATTATTCGCCCACCCGGCCAGGGGTGGAAAAGATGCACATGTACCAGTCGCCCCGACGGCGGCCTGATTTTGAGAGAAGAGGAGAGCTCCCATGCGCAGACTGTTCGTCCTGACCCTGTTGCTGCCCGGCCTGGCCGGCGCCGCTGACCTGCTGCCCGTGAAGCAACTGGGCATGGAACTGGCCCGGGACATCGCCACCCGATCCATCGAGGCCTGCCGCAAGGACGGCTACAACGTCTCCGCCGTGGTGCTGGACCGCTCCGGCAACCTCCAGGCGGCCCTGCGGGACGGTCTGGCCGCCCGCCACACCCTGGAGATCGCCGAGCGCAAGGCCGGCATGGCCATCATGTCCGGCTCGGACACCGGCAGCTTCCGCGATGCCCGGGGCGACATCCGGCCCGAGCTGAACCACATCCAGGGGCTCATCGTCATGGGGGGCGGCCTGCCCATCCGCTCCGCCGGCAGCCTGGTGGGGGCCGTGGGGGTGTCCGGCGCCCCGGGCGGCGAGAAGGACGCGGCCTGCGCCGAGACGGCCCTCAAGGCCCTGGAAGACCGGCTGGAAGGGTTCTGACCGGCGATGTTCAACCCTGCGCAACTGCTGATACAGGCCCACCGGCGGCATGAGCGCGCGGCCGCGACGCCGGCGGCCGGCCCCGCCGACGCCGCGGCGGCCTACGCCGTGCAGCGGGCCGTCTGGCAGGCGCTGGCGGGCGGTCAGCGCCCCACGGCCTGGAAGGTGGGGGCCGCCAGCGCGGATGCCGAGCCCCTGGCGGCGCCCATGTGGCCCGCCCACGTGGCCGCCAGCCCGGCCACCTTTGCCCGGGGGGATTTCTTCAGCCTGGGGGTGGAGGCGGAGATCGCCTTCCGCTTCGGCCGGGACCTGCCTCCACGTCTTGAGCCCTACGGGCGGGAGGAAATCCTGGAGGCCGTCGCCGGCGCCCACGTGGCCCTGGAACTGGTGGACACCCGCCTGGCGGACGCCCAGGCCGCCGGCCCCCTCTGGCGCCTGGCGGACAACCTGCTCCATGGCGGCTTCGTGCTGGGGGATGAAATCCCCGATTGGCGGTCCCTGGATTGGCCCGGGCTCACGTCCCGGGTCCTGGCCGGCGATCAGGTCCTGGCCGAAACCCGGGGCCGGCCGCCCCTGGGCGATCCGCTGCATTGCCTGCCCTGGTGGATCGTCCACGCCGGGGGCGTCCGGGCGGGGGACGTGGTCACCACCGGGGCCTGGAACGGCATGCATCCCCTGGCCCTGCCGGCGGACGTCCGGGTGGAATTCCTCGCCGCCGGGGAACGCCTGGGCCGGGCGGAGGTCCAGGTACGTTGAATTCTCATGGGGTGGGATAATCCCGCCCCCGCCTGCCGTTGCCCATCATGCCCCCTACTGCCGCCTCCCGCGCCCTGGAACTCCTGGCCCCCGCCAAGACCGCCGACATCGGCCGTCAGGCCGTGCTGCACGGGGCGGACGCGGTGTACATCGGCGGACCGGAATTCGGCGCCCGCCACAACGCCGGCAACAGCGTCGCCGACATCGCCGGCCTGGTGGAATTCGCCCACCGCTACCACGCCCGCATCTTCGCCACCCTCAACACCATCCTCCACGACGCCGAACTGGAACCCGCGCGCCAGCTGATCCACGAGTTGTACGACGCCGGCGTGGACGCCCTCATCGTCCAGGACATGGGCCTGCTGGAGCTGGACCTGCCCCCCATCGACCTCCACGCCTCCACCCAGTGCGACATCCGCACCCCCGAGAAGGCCCGCTTCCTGGCGGATGTGGGCTTCTCCCAGATCGTCCTGGCCCGGGAACTGACGATTCGGCAGATCGCCGAGATCCGCGCCGCCGTGCCGGCGGACGTGGTCATCGAGCATTTCGTCCACGGCGCCCTGTGCGTGGCCTTCTCCGGCCAGTGCTACATCAGCCACGCCCACACGGGCCGCAGCGCCAACCGGGGCGACTGCTCCCAGGCCTGCCGCCTGCCCTACACCCTGGAGGACGGGGAGGGCCGGGTGGTGGCCTTCGAGAAGCACCTGCTGTCGGTGAAGGACAACAACCAGAGCGCCAACCTGGAGGCCCTCGTCGACGCCGGCGTGGCCAGCTTCAAGATCGAGGGCCGCTACAAGGACGCCGGCTACGTCAAGAACATCACCGGCCATTACCGCCGCCTGCTGGACGACATCCTCGAGGCGCGCCCGGAACTGGGCCGAGCCTCCAGCGGCCGTACCCGCCTGCTGTTCGATCCCGATCCGGACAAGACCTTCCACCGGGGCAGCACCGACTACTTCGCCACCGGCCGCAAGGCGGACATCGGCGCCTTCGACACCCCCGCCTTCGTGGGCCTGCCCCTGGGCACGGTGACCAAGGTGGGTCCGGACTGGTTCGAGGTGGAGACGGGGGAGGCCATGGCCAATGGCGATGGTCTCACCTACCTGAACAAGCGCACGGTGGTGGGCATCCAGGCCAACACCGTGGAGCAGGTGAAGCCGCGGGTATGGCGGGTGGTCCCCAACGAACCCCTTGCGCAACTGCCCGGCCTGAAGCCCGGCGTGGACCTGAGCCGCAACCGGGACCACGCCTGGGAGCAGTCCCTCGCCAAGACCTCCTCCGAGCGCCGTATCGGGATCGCTGCCCGCTTTGAGGAAATCGCAACGGGCTTCGCGCTGACCCTGACGGATGAAGAGGGCATTTCCGCCAGCGCCGACCTGGCCTTCGACAAGCAGCCCGCCCGGGAACCGGACAAGGCCGAGGCCGGGCTGCGGGAACAGTTGGACCGTTTCGGCAACACGGATTTCCAACTGGCGGACCTGGATATCGCGTGGACCCAACCTTGGTTCGTGCCGGCCTCCGCCGCCAACAAGCTGCGTCGCGAGGCCGTGGAGAGGCTGGAGGCCGCCCGCCTGGCCGCCCATGTCCGCATGACACGCCGGCCCGCCGTGGAACCGCCGGTGCCCTATCCGGAAGACACCCTGAGCTACCTGGCCAACGTCTACAACCAGGCCGCCCGGGGCTTCTACGCCAAGCATGGCGTCAGGCTCATCGCCGCCGCCTACGAGGCCCACCAAGAGCCGGGAGAGGTGTCCCTGATGATCACCAAGCATTGCCTGCGCTATTCCTTCAGCCTGTGTCCCAGGCAGGCCAAGGGCGTGACCGGCGTGCAGGGCCAGGTGCGGGCCGAGCCCATGGTGCTGGTGAACGGCAGCGAGCGCCTGACCCTGAAGTTCGACTGCCGGGCCTGCGAGATGCACGTCATGGGCAAAATGAAGAAGCACATCCTCAAGAGCCCGCCGCCTTCAGCCGTGCCGGTCACCTTCCACAAGCAGCGCCCAGCGCACTGATCCACAAGGACCCTCCATGGCCGGCGCCAGCCTTCTCGCCCTGCTCGACGATATCGCCACCGTCCTGGACGACGTGGCCGTGATGACCAAGGTGGCCGCCAAGAAGACCGCCGGCGTGCTGGGGGACGACCTGGCCCTCAACGCCCAGCAGGTGGCCGGGGTGAGGGCGGAGCGGGAACTGCCCGTGGTGTGGGCGGTGGCCATGGGCTCCTTCAGGAACAAGCTCATCCTGGTGCCCGCCGCCCTGGCCCTGTCCGCCTTCCTGCCCGTCCTCATCACCCCCTTGCTCATGCTGGGCGGGGCCTATCTCTGCTACGAAGGCTTCGAGAAGCTGGCCCACAGGTTCCTGCATTCCAGGGCGGAGGACGCGGCCCATGAGGAAGCCATCCGCCATGTCCTGGAGGACCCGGCCGTGGACCTGGTGGCCTTCGAGAAGGAGAAGATCCAGGGGGCCATCCGCACGGACTTCATCCTCTCCGCCGAGATCATCGTCATCGCCCTGGGCACGGTGCAGGACGCCGCCTTCATGACCCAGGTGGCCGTGGTGGCGGGCATCGCCCTGGTGATGACCGTGGGGGTCTACGGCCTGGTGGCGGCCATCGTCAAGATGGACGATGCCGGCTTGCATCTGGTGAACCGCTCCGGAGGCCGGGGTGTGGTCGGCCTCCTGGGCCGGGGGCTGCTGGGCGCCGCGCCCTATCTCATGAAGGCCCTGGCGGTGGTGGGCACCGCCGCCATGTTCCTGGTGGGGGGCGGCATCCTGCTCCATGGCCTGCCGGGGGCCCACGACCTGCTGCACCACGCGGAAGCGGCGGCCAGCCAGTGGCCGGCCGGCGGCCTGTGGGCCGCCCTCGCGCCCCTGGTGCTCAGCGCCCTGGCCGGCGTGCTGGCCGGTGCGCTGGTGCTGGCGGGAACCAGCATGGCGGCGAGGGTGTGGGGACGATTGCGCAAGGCCGGGTAATCACGCCGCCTTCCGGGGCGGCACCGGCGCCAGGTAGCCGGCGCCCAGCACCAGGAGGCCGACACCCATCAGGGACAGCACCCGCAGCAGGCCGCTGACGTTGGCCAGGTCCACCAGCAGCAGCTTCAGGCCCACCACGGAGAGCAGGGCCAGGCCGCCGAACCAGATGACCCGGATGTGGCGTCGGGAGGCCAGGACCATGGCCGCCAGGGCGAAGGCGGTCCAGGCCAGGGACACCAGGGCCTGGAGCAGGGCGGAATGCCACAGGGGGTCCAGCAGGTAGGGCACGCCGCCGTAATGGTGCACGCCCCGGGCCAGGGCCATGGTCAGCCAGGCCAGCAGGGCCAGGGGGAAGAGGGCGCCATATCCAGCCACCACTCCAGCCGCCACTCCCTCCCCCGCTCCTCTCTCCAGACCAAAGCGGTCCGCCGCCCGCCAGTGCCGGTGGAGGACCCAGAGCAGGAGCAGGGCTGCCCCTTCCAGGGGATTCAGCACGGGCACATAGGGCAGGCTCCAGGCCCCGGTCTGGGGCACGGGCCAGGTGAACAGCCACACCCAGGTCAGCAGCACGGGCAGGGCCAGGGCCTGGCGCAGGTAGAGCGGGCGGTGGGGCGCCAGGGGCCAGACGCCCTCCAGGCGCAGGACCAGCAGCAGGGGCAGGGCCAGGCCCAGTCCCCGCAGGGCCTCCGGCAGGGAGAAACCCAGGGCCGGGATTTGGGAGGCCTGCCAGTACAGCTCCCAGGCCGGAATCCAGGCCACCGCCCAGAAGCCCAGCACGTGGCGCTGGGGCAGGTGCCAGTCCAGGCCGTCCGCCTCGTGGCGGCGCAGGGTGGCGTAGAACGCCGCCAGCGCCAAGGGCAGCACCAGCCACAGGTTGGCCGCCAGGGGATGACCCAGGCGCAGCTGGGTGAGCAGCGCCACGGCCGCCAGGGCCGGCAGCAGGAGCAGGGAGACGGCCCGGGCGTCATTCATGGACCAGCGCCGGCCCGCCCGATCCGCCGCCAGGCAGGTGACGGCGGCCAGCAGCAGCAGGGCCACGTCGCGCCGGGCGTCGTTCAGCACATAGCCCAGTTCCCAGAACCAGATGCCGAACCACCAGAGCAGGCTCCACCCCAGGGCCAGGCGGCTGATCCACGCCATGCCCCCCAGGGCGAAGGCGCTGAAGGCGCCGGCGGCCACCAGCAGCAGGCTGGCGTGGAACAGGCTGTTGCGGAAGGGCACGCCGTCGGGACCCTGGGTCCACAGGTCGAACAGCAGCAGGCCGGACAGGACCTGGAGCAGCACCCCGGCGGCCAGGGGCAGCTCCCTGTCCAGGCGCCGGGCGTACCAGATGAGGCCGGCCCCCTCCAGGGCCCAGAACACGCCGGCGGTGTTCTGGCTGAAGGCCAGGTAGGGGGAGAGGGTGAGGAAGGCGATGGCCAGGCCCGCCATCACCCGGGCCAGCAGGTCGTCCTCCGCCCGCCGGGCCCCCAGCCAGAGCAGGCCATACCACAGGCCCGCCAGCAGGCTGGAGAGGGCCAGGGTGGCCAATTCGCCGTCATACAGCCCCGCCTGGGCCACGGCGGCGGCGGCCGGCGGGCCGAACAGCAGGGTGGCGGATTGCCAGCCCCATTTCGGGGTTTCCACCACCTCCACCCCATCACCCCGCCGCGCCGCCAGCACCGGGGTCAGGCTGAACAGGGCCAGCAGCACGATGACCAGGCCTTCCACGTCGGCACGCAGTTCCGGCCGGTAGCTGGCGTCCGCCCAGCCTAGGCCCAGCAGCAGGCTGAAGCCGAAGCCCGCCAGGATGAGGCCGCGCCAGCCCCGGCGCAGGCTGGCCCAGAGGATGAAGATGTCCAGCAGGACGATGTAGGCGAACAGTACCCGGTGGCTGCCCTCGCCCCCCGCCAGGGCGGGGGCCAGGAAGGCGCCGGACAGGCCCAGCAGGGCCAGGGCCTGGCCTTCCTGGCGCAGGGCCAGGGCGATGCAGGCCACCCCCAGGCCGGCGAACAGCAGGAAGGCCGTGGCCGGGGCGATGTAGCCGTAGGTGTCCAGGGCGAAATACACGGCGAGATAGAGCAGGCCGAAGCCGCCTCCCTCCAGGGCCAGGCCGAAGCCGGTCCGGGTGGCGGGGGAAGCGATGTCCGTGAGGCGGAACAGCCAGGCGGGGCGGAAGGCGCCGCCCGTGGCCGGGGAGGCCCCGGACCAGATGAAGGCCAGGCCCGCCAGGGCCGCCCCCAGCAGACGCGTCCAGGGCGGGAACAGACCGTGTTCCGCCGCCAGCTTGAGGCCCGAGGCCACGCCGAAGAACAGCACCACGATGCCCAGCTTGGCCAGCAGGTTGCCGGCCAGCAGCTTGGCCAGCCAGGCGTCCGGCGACAGGTTCAGGCGGGGCGGGGCGGCGGTCTCCCAGGCGGCGGGGGGGGGAGCGGGTTCGGGGGCGGCGGCGGCCGG
>CAZREY010000113.1:0-7720 GCA_964599015.1 uncultured Thiobacillus sp. | reverse complement strand
CTGCGGCTGCGAAAGGAAGGCCGGCCTGAACCGCCCCGGGCCAGTTCCTCGCTAAGCTAATTCTTCGATGTCGTAGATGCGCCGGTGCTCGCGGATGGCGTAGCGGTCGGTCATGCCGGCGATGTAGTCGGCAACCGCCCGGAATAAATCCGCCTCGGCCCGACCCCGGTGCTCGGGGGGCAGCAACTTGGGGTTTTCCGTGAAGGCCTCGAACAGCTCCCGCAATAGCCGCCGGGCCTTGCCGCTCATGCGTTCCACCCGATAGTGGCGATAGAGGTTCTGGAACAGGAAGCGCTTGAGTTCCAGGCTCTCCTCCCGCACCGCCGGGCTGAAGGCGGCCAGGGGCGGGCAGGCCCGCACGTCGTCGATGCTCCGGGGCTTGTGCTGTTCCAGGTTGCGGCGGGTCTGCTCCACCATGTCCGTCACCAGGGTGTTGATCATGCGCCGCACGGTCTCGTGGATGAGGCGCCGGTCGTTGAGGGCGGGATAACGCTGCCGCACCTGGGCCAGGTGGCGGGCGAACAGGGCCACGCCTTCCAGCTGCTCCAGGCTGATGAGGCCGGAGCGCAGGCCGTCGTCCACGTCGTGGTTGTTGTAGGCGATCTCGTCCGCCAGGTTGGTGATCTGGGCCTCCAGGCTGGGCTGCCGCCCCTTGAGGAAGCGTTCGCCCACGTCCCCCAGTTTCTCCGCGTTCTTCCTGGAGCAGTGCTTGAGGATGCCTTCCCGGGCCTCGAAGGTGAGGTTGAGGCCCTCGAACTCGGCGTACTTCTGCTCCAGCTCGTCCACCACCCGCAGGGATTGCAGGTTGTGCTCGAAACCGCCGTGGGCCTGCATACACTCGTTGAGCACGTCCTGGCCCACGTGGCCGAAGGGGGTGTGGCCCAGGTCGTGGGCCAGGGCGATGGTTTCCGTCAGATCCTCGTCCAGGCTAAGCATGCGGGCCAGGGTGCGGCCGATCTGGGCCACCTCCAGGCTGTGGGTCAGGCGGGTGCGGAACAGGTCGCCTTCGTGGTTCACGAACACCTGGGTCTTGTATTCCAGGCGGCGGAAGGCGGTGGAGTGGACGATGCGGTCCCGGTCCCGCTGGAATTCGGAACGGGGGGCGGCGGCGGGTTCCGGGTGCCGGCGGCCCCGGGTCTGGGCGGTCTGGGCGGCGTAGCTTGCCCCCTCAGCCACGGGCCACGGCCTCGGTGAGGGTGGCCCTGAGGGCCGCCGGGTCGTAGTCGCCGCTGACGAAGGCCTCGCCCAGGCGCTTGAAGAGCACGAAGCGGATCCTGCCGCCCTCCACCTTCTTGTCCACGCCCATGTATTCCATATAGGCGTCTTCCCCCAGGTCCGGGGCCACCGTGGGCAGGCCGGCCCGCCGGAACAGGACGGCCATGCGGTCCACGTCGGCCTGGCTGATGAGGCCCATGCGCCGGGACAGGTCCGCCGCCAGCATGGTGCCGGCGGCCACCGCCTCGCCGTGGAGCCAGACGCCGTAGCCCATGCCCGCCTCGATGGCGTGGCCGAAGGTGTGGCCCAGGTTCAACAGGGCCCGCTGGCCGGATTCCCGCTCGTCGGCGGCCACCACCTCGGCCTTGTGCTGGCAGGAACGGTGGATGGCGTAAATCAACGCATCCGTGTCCCGGGCCACCAGCCGGTCCATGTTGGCCTCCAGCCAGGCGAAGAAGGCCTCGTCCCGGATGAGGCCGTACTTGATGACCTCCGCCAGGCCGGCGGACAGCTCCCGGTCCGGCAGGGTCTTCAGGGTGTCCGTGTCCGCCAGCACCAGCCGGGGCTGGTAGAAGGCGCCGATCATGTTCTTGCCCAGGGGGTGGTTGATGCCCGTCTTGCCTCCCACGGAGGAGTCCACCTGGGCCAGCAGGGTGGTGGGCACCTGGATGAAGGGCATGCCCCGCTGGTAGCTGGCGGCGGCGAAGCCCGTCAGGTCGCCGATGACCCCGCCCCCCAGGGCCACCAGGGTGGTCTTGCGCTCAGCCCGCCGGGTGAGCAGGGCGTCGAAGATGAGATTGAGGGTTTCCCAGTTCTTGTAGGCCTCGCCGTCGGGCAGCACCACGGCCTCCACCTGCACGCCGGCGTTGCGCAAGGCGGCGCTGAAGCGCTCCAGGTACAGGGGCCCCACGGTGGTGTTGGTGACGATGACCGCCCGTTTCTGCTTCAGGTGGGGCAGCACCAGGTCGGCCCGGTCCAGCAGGCCGGGGCCGATGTGGATGGGGTAGGAGCGGTCGCCCAGGTCGACGCTCAGTGTCCGCATGGGGGTCTGCATTCAATTTCTCAGTTAAGTCGCCGATAACACGGATGCCAGGACAGTCTTGTACACTCGGACACCCTGCCAAGAACCCATTATATCGGCGCTTCCGTCTCGGACGCCGGGACATGCACAGCCGATATCCATGTTGCCTGACCGACATTGCCGAACCGACATGCCGATTGCCCCGGCACTGCCCTTCCTTCGCGGGAGGACCCAACAATGAACCCCGCCATACGCGACTGGTGGAAGACCCTGGCCCTCGTCGCCATCGTCTGGGCTGCCATCTTTATCCTGCTGCATCCCACCGGCGTGAACATGGTCGCCATCTGGGAACGCTCGGAGACCTACGCCCACGGCTACATCGTCCTGCCCATCGCCCTCTGGCTGGTGTGGCGCAAGCGCCACCTCCTGATGTCCACCCCGGCGGCGCCGGATATGCGCCTGCTGGTGTTGGCCATTGGCGCCGCCGGGATGTGGCTGCTGGCCCGGCTGATGAGCGTGAACGTGGTGGAGCAATATGCCTTCGTGGGCCTGCTCATCTCCGCCACCTGGATGCTGCTGGGCAACAAGTCCGCCCGGGTGATGCTCTTCCCCCTGGCCTACCTGCTGCTGATGGTGCCCAACGGCGACAACTTCATGCCCCAGTTGATGAACTTCACCGCCGACTTCACGGTGTTCATCCTGCGACTTTGGGGCCTGCCGGTGTTCCGGGAGGGCACCTACTTCTCCCTGCCCAGCGGCGACTGGAGCGTGGTGGAGGGCTGCTCCGGCATCCGCTACATCATCTCTTCCGTCACCCTGGGCTTGCTTTACGCCTATCTGACCTATCGCACACTCTGGAAAAGGGTGGCCTTCAGCATCGCTGCCTTCGTGGTGCCCATCTTCGCCAACGGCATGCGTGCGGTCCTCATCGTGCTCATCGCCCACTATTCCGACATGCAGCTGGCCCTGGGGGTGGACCATTTCATCTACGGCTGGGTGTGGTTCGGCATCGTCATGCTCATCATGTTCGCCGTGGGCAACATCTGGCGGGAAGACACCCTGGCCGAGGAACATCATGCCCCTCCCGCCATATCGCCCAGGTCTGCCTTTATTCCGGCCGGTGTGCTGCTGGCGGTGGTGGCCCTGTTCCCCTTGTACGAAAGCCACTTGAGCCACCGGGACCCCCTGCCCTCCCCCCTGGCCCGGGTCACCCCTCCCGCCGGCTGGACCGAAGCCTCCACCCCGGTCACGGAATGGACCCCCAACTGGGCGGGCCTGGATGACAAACGGGTCCTGCACCTGCAAAAGGGGGATGACCGGGTCATGCTCTTCCTGGGCTGGTATGGCGCCCAACGCCAAGGGTCTGAACTGGTCAACTTCGACAACCAGCTCGTGCCCCAGAAGCATCCTGTCTGGCGCAAGCCCACCGAGACCGGGCGCGTCGTCGAGGTGGGCGGCCAATCCCTGGACCTGCGGCAGGCCAAGGTGGATTCCCTGGTGCAGGGCCAGCAGATGATGGTGTGGTACTGGAACCGGGTGGCGGGCCAGGCCACCACCAGCGCCGCCCGCATCAAGATGGCCCTGGGCCTGCGCAAGCTGCGGAGCGCCGACGACGCCGGCGCGGTGATCATCGTCGCCGCCCCCTATCAGGACCGGCCGGAAAGCGCGGAAGCCGTGCTGCGCCGCTTCGTCGCCGACCTGCAACCAGTCATGAACCCGGTACTGGACCACCGGGGGCCATGACGGACACGCGCCCCCTCATCGCCCATGTGGTCTATCACTTCGGTACCGGCGGCATGGAAAACGGCATGGTGAACCTGTTCAACCACCTGCCGCCGGAGCGCTTCCGCCATGCGGTCATCAGCCTGGCCGGCTACGGCGATTTCCGCCGGCGCATCACCGCCCAGGAAGTGGCCTTCCACGACCTGGGCAAGCGCCCCGGCCACGATTACAGCTGGATGCCCCGCCTGTACCGGCTGCTGGGGGAACTGAAGCCCGCCATCCTGCACACCCGCAACCTCAACGCCCTGGAGGCCCAGTTCGTGGGCGCGGCCTTGGGCGTCAAGGGCCGTGTGCATGGCGAACACGGCCGGGACATGAGCGACCTCACAGGCGGCAACTGGAAGTACAACCTGCTGCGGCGGGCCGCCCGGCGGATGGTGCACCGCTACATCGCCGTCAGCCGGGACCTGGAAGACTGGCTGCAACGGGCCGTGCACGTGCCGGCCCGGCGCATCAGCCAGATCTACAACGGCGTGGACCAGGAGCGCTTCCATCCTCGCGGCGCCGAGCCCGGGTCGGAGGTGGGGCCACCCGGCTTCTTCGACGGCGCCACCTGCGTCATCGGCAGCGTGGGCCGCATGGCGGCGGTGAAGGATTACCCCACCCTGGCCAAGTCCTTCGTCCGACTGTGCCGGCGGACTGAAGACCCGTCCGGCCTGCGCCTTGTGATCGTCGGCGACGGCCCCGCCCGGGCCGACTGCCAGGCACTGGTGGATGCCGCGGGACTGACCCGCCAAGCCCTTTTCCCCGGCGACTGCGGCGATACCCCGGACTGGCTGCGGGCCATGGACGTGTTCGTCCTGCCCTCCCTGGGAGAGGGGATTTCCAATACCATCCTGGAGGCCATGGCCACCGGCCTGCCCATCGTGGCCACCCGGGTGGGGGGCACGCCGGAACTGGTGCAGGAAGGTATCCATGGCAGCCTGTGGCCCCCAGGCGACATGGACGGCCTGGCCTCCCTGCTGGCCGCCTACGCCGCCGATCCGGCCCGCCGGCATAGGGAGGGACTGGCCGGCCGGGCCCGTATCGAACGGACCTTTTCCTGGCCCCGGGCGGCGGCGGCCTATCAATCGGTTTATGAAAGCTTGCTAAGACCAACCCATGACTGAAATCCTCTGCATCGTGGGCGCCCGGCCCAATTTCATGAAGATCGCCCCCATCATGGCGGCCTTCGCCGACCAGGGCATCCACGCCAAGCTGGTGCACACCGGCCAGCATTACGACCCGGCCATGAGCGACAGCTTCTTCGAACAGCTGGGCATCCCCCGCCCGGACGTGAACCTGGAGGTGGGGTCCGCCACCCACGCGGTGCAGACCGCCGAGATCATGCGGGCCTTCGAGCCGGTGCTGGACCTGGAGAAGCCCAAGGCCGTGCTGGTGGTGGGGGACGTGAACTCCACCATCGCCTGCGCCCTGGTGGCCGCCAAGAAGGGCGTCAGGGTCATCCATGTGGAAGCGGGCCTGCGCAGCTACGACCGGACCATGCCGGAGGAGATCAACCGGGTGCTCACGGACCAGATCTCCGACCTGCTGTTCACCACGGAGCGGCAGGCCCTGGCCAACCTGCAGCGGGAAGGCGTCTCCCCCGAGCGGGTGCACTTCGTGGGCAACGTCATGATCGACACCCTGCGCATGCACCTGGAGCGGGCCGTGCCGGCGGAAAAGACCCTGGGGGGCAAGCCGGCCCGGGGCTATGCCGCCGTGACCCTGCACCGGCCCTCCAACGTGGACGACCCCGCCGTGTTCAAGGGCCTGCTGGACACCCTGGACCGGGTGGCGGAGCGCCTGGACGTGGTGTTCCCCATCCACCCCCGCACCCGGGCCACGGCGGAGAAATTCGGCTATTCGAAACTCCTGGAGCGCCCCGGCATCCATCTGCTGCCGCCCCAGGGCTACCTGGAGATGCTGGGCCTGACCCGGGACGCCACCGTGGTCATCACCGACTCCGGCGGTCTCCAGGAGGAAACCACCGCCCTGGGGGTGCCCTGCATCACCGTGCGCGAGAACACCGAGCGCCCCATCACCACCACCGACGGCACCAACACCCTCACCGGCCCCGACCCGGCGAAGATCTGGCCCGTGTTCGAGGAAGTGATGGCCACGGGTGGCAAGGGCGGCCGCATCCCGGAATTCTGGGACGGCAAGGCGGCGATGCGCATCGCGGGTTTCCTGCGGGGCTGGCTGGACCAACTGAACTGAGATAGAGCGAAAGCAACCGGCATGTGCGGCATCACCGGCATCTTCGACCTGCGCGAGCAACGGCCCATCGACCGGGACGTGATGCAGCGCATCAACGACATGCAGTGGCACCGGGGCCCGGACGAGTCCGGCCTCTACCTGGAGCCGGGCCTGGGCTTCGGCCACCGGCGCCTGTCCATCATCGACATCGCCGCCGGCCAGCAGCCCATGTTCAACGAGGATGGCACCGTGGCCGTGGTGTTCAACGGCGAGATCTACAACTTCGTGGACCTCATCCCGGAACTCACCGCCCTGGGCCACACCTTCAAGACCCGCTCCGACACGGAAACCATCGTCCATGCCTGGGAGCAGTGGGGCGTGGACTGCGTGCACCACTTCCGCGGCATGTTCGCCTTCGCCCTCTGGGACCGCAGGCAGCAGGTGTTCTTCATGGCCCGGGACCGGCTGGGGGTGAAGCCCCTGCACTACGCCGTCACCGACGACGGCTTCCTGGTGTTCGGCTCGGAGCTGAAGACCCTGACGGCCTGGCCCGGTTTCCGCCGCGACATCGACGACGAAGCGGTGGAGGATTACTTCGGCTACGGCTACGTGCCGGAGCCCCGCACCATCTACAAGTCGGCCCTGAAGATGCCTCCGGGCCACCGCCTGCTCATCCGCCGGGGCCGGCCCGTGCCCGCCCCCGAGGAATACTGGGACGTACCCTTCCAGTCAGTGGGCTCCATCAGCCTGGAGGCGGCCGAATCCGAATTCATCGAGCGCTTCCGGGAGGCGGTGAAGATCCGCATGGTGGCGGAGGTGCCCCTGGGCGCCTTCCTGTCCGGCGGCGTGGATTCCTCCGCCGTGGTGGCCATGATGGCGGGCCTTGCCGATCATCCAGTCAAGACCTGTTCCATCGCCTTCTCCGATCCCAAATACGACGAGTCCGACTACGCCAAGCAGGTGGCCGACCGCTACCGCACCGACCACCACATCAACCTGGTGGAGTCCGACGACATCAGCCTGGTGGACGAGCTGGCCCGGCTCTACGACGAGCCCTATGCCGACTCCTCCGCCATGCCCACCTACCGGGTCTGCCAGCTGGCCCGCAAGGACGTGACCGTGGCCCTGTCCGGCGACGGCGGCGACGAGAACTTCGCCGGCTACCGCCGCTACCGCTGGCATTCCTACGAGGAACGCATGCGCCACCTGCTGCCCTACGGCGTGCGCAAGCCCCTGTTCGGCTTCCTGGGCCAGGCCTACCCCAAGGCGGACTGGGCCCCCAGGGTGTTCCGCGCCAAGACCACCTTCCAGGCCATGGCCCGGGACACGGTGGAAGGCTACTTCCACGGCGTCTCCGTCATGGGGGACGACCTGCGGGACAGGGTCTACAGCGCCGCCTTCAGGAAGCGCCTGAACGGCTACCGGGCGGTGGAGGTGCTGCGCCGCCACCATGCCCACTCCCCCGTGCGGGAGGGTGACGCCGTCTCCCAGGTGCAGTACCTGGACATGAAGACGTACATGGTG
>CAZREY010000112.1:0-7721 GCA_964599015.1 uncultured Thiobacillus sp. | reverse complement strand
ACAAATCTATTTTCTCCACAATGAAGTGGAAACCATTGAAAACATGCGGGAAACCCTGGAGAAGCTGCTGCCGGAGGCCCGCATCCAGATTGCCCACGGCCAGATGCCCGAGCGGGACCTGGAGCACGTGATGCGGGACTTCTACCACCAGCGCTTCAACCTGCTGCTGTGCACCACCATCATCGAGACGGGCATCAACGTGCCCACCGCCAACACCATCCTCATGAACCGGGCGGACAAGTTCGGCCTGGCCCAGCTGCACCAGCTGCGGGGCCGGGTGGGCCGTTCCCACCACCAGGCCTATGCCTACCTGCTGACCCCCCCGGACGGGGTGAAAGTCACCCCCGCCGCCGTCAAGCGCCTGGAGGCCATCCAGAACATGGAGGAACTGGGGTCCGGCTTCTATCTGGCCATGCACGACCTGGAAATCCGCGGCGCCGGCGAGGTGCTGGGGGAAAGCCAGAGCGGCGAAATGCAGGAGGTTGGTTTCAATCTTTTCAACGACATGCTGACGAGCGCGGTGAAATCACTCAAGGAAGGCAAGGAGCCGGACATGAGCGCCCCCCTGGCCGCCACCACCGAGATCAACCTGCACATGCCTGCCCTGCTGCCTGAGGATTACTGCGCCGACATCCATGAACGCCTGGTGCTTTACAAGCGTCTGGCCAATTGCGAAAGCAAAACCGAATTGGATGAATTGCAGGAAGAATTGATCGACCGCTTCGGATTATTGCCGGAAGCCGGACAAGCCCTGATGGCCGTGCATCAACTTCGACTGGAAACGAAACGCTTTGGCATTGAACGCCTGGAAGCGGGACCCGAAATCACCAGCATTCAATTCATGCCCAATCCGCCGGTGGACCCCATGAAGATCATCAAGCTCATCCAATCCCGGCGGGAATTCAAACTGGCGGGCCAGGACAAGTTGCGCATCGAACTGCCCTGCACGACGCTGGATAAGCGTCTGGCCCTGGTGAGGAAATTTCTGGCCGATATCAGCTAGAAGCAAAACCGGTTATTTACCTCCATTGCCGAATCTGGGGAGCAAATAAGTCAGCGTAAAACTCTGCCTAAAGATATATTGATATCTTCCGATAATGTCTGCTGTGCCTACATAAGAGCATTAAATGCTCAATGACGGATCGAGGAGATGGAAGCGAACGTTCTGGACATCCATAAGCAGATCGCCATGGCCAGGCTACCCAGCCTGCCCCAGGCGCTATTGCGAATCATGGATCTCGCGGAACGGGATGATGTGGGTTTGGCGGAAATCGGCGCAGCGGTCTCCCAGGATGCCGGCTTGGCCGCCAAAGTCATCAGCACGGCCAATTCCGCCTATTACAGCCGGGGCCGTAGCATCGCCAGCATAGACCAGTGCCTGTCCGTGATGGGGGCCGCCCAGGTCCGGCGCATCGCCCTGAACCAGTCTGTCGCCGAGCTGTTCGGCCGTTTCCAGAAGAACAGCGGTTTCGATATGCGCTACTTCTGGTATCACGTCCTGTGTGTCGCCATCACGGCCCGGGAACTCGCCAAGCGCCTGGACTACGCCAATGTGGACGAGGCCTATCTGGCCGGCCTGCTCCACGATGTGGGACAGCTGGCTCTCCTGTCCGTGGCGGCGGATCAATACCTGCCCCTCTTCAAGACCGCCACCGGCGAACTGCGCCTGATGGATGAGGAGCAGAAGCTCTTCGGCCTGGCCCATCCCGAAATCGGCGCCTGGCTGGCCCAGCGCTGGAACCTGCACAGCTTTCTTGCCGATGCCTTGCTGTATCACCACGAGCCCTTGTCCCGGGTGCGGGATGCCCACCTCCTGGTCCAGATCGTGACCCTGGCCAATCTGTTCAACAACCTGTTCGAAGGTGAGGTCCAGCTCGCCGACGATGACCTGGCTTTCTGGGAAGTGAGCGTGGAAGAAGCCAAGGCCATGGTGGAGGCCGCCGAGGCGGAAGCCAAGAACCTGGCCACGGCCCTGGGCATCGAGATCCTGCCCCGCAAGCAACATCCCCATTTCACGCCTGCCCGGGACGACAGTGCCCACACCACCCTGGCGGATGCCGTTTCCACTCGCCTGGAGGCCCAGTCCACCCTGCCGGAGCAACTGGAAGGCGCCAATCAGGAAGAGGTGTACCTGGGCATCCTGCGCAGCGCCAAGATGTTGTTCGCCAGCCGCGGCGCCGCCTTGTTCCTGGCCCGGGGCGAAACCCTCCAGGGCCAGCATACCGCGGACGACGACTCCCGCCTGGGGGAGATACGCATCCACCTGCCCGCGCCCGACTCCGCCATTGCCCGGGCCTTCCAGGGGCAGCCGGGACTGGCGGGGGGAAATCCGCGCGGGGAAAGCCTGGCGGATACCCAGGTCCTGCGCATCCTTGGCGACGAGCGGCTTTTGTGCATGCCTCTGGGCCATGACGGCGCCCCCCTCGGTGCCCTGGTCATCGGCATGGATGCCGACTCCGCCCAGACCTTCATGCAGCGCAGGGCGCTGATCTCCACCTTCGCCCGGGAAGGGGGGCGCCGGCTGGCCCAGTCCCTGCACCAGGTCAACCTGGAAAGCAGCGTTCGCGCCGATGCCCAACAGCAGTTCCAGCTCCATGCCCGAAAGATCGTGCACGAGGCCAACAACCCCCTGGGCGTGATCCGCAACTACATTGGCCTGCTGCGTGAGCAATTGAGCGACAAGAAGCAGGCCCAGGAAGATTTCGACCTGGTGGAAAGCGAGCTGCGCCGGGTCGCGCGCATCCTGCAACAGCTCAAGGATACGGAGGCCACGCCCCCCGGCGGCAAGGTGGCTGCCGGCAGCGTGGATATCAACGCCCTGATCAACGATGTGATCCGTTTCTGCCGCCTGGGCCGTCCGGAACTGGCGCATGTGGAAACGCGGCTGCAACTGGACAGCAACCTGCCCGCCCTCCGCGTCAACGGCGACAAGGTCAGGCAGGTTCTCACCAATCTGATCTTCAATGCCGCCGAAGCCATGCCGAAGGGGGGCGAGATCACCATCTCCTCGGCCAACTGGCGCTCCGCCAAGGGGCAGGACTCGGTGGAGATCACCGTGCGGGACAATGGACCGGGACTTCCCCCTACCGTACTCGAACGCCTCTACCAGCCCGTGCAAAGCCGCAAGGGCGGCGCGCACCAGGGCCTGGGGCTGTCCATCGTGGGCAAGCTGGTCGACGAATTGGGTGGCATCATGCAATGCAATACATCCCAATCCGGGACCAGTTTCAAGATCCTGCTGCCCGCAAGCAAATAGGTGACCATATGGTTTCATGGCTGGACTCCCCCAGAAGCGATGCCTACCAGAGCAAGGTGGAGCCCGCCTATCGTGAAACCGGCCGCATCCTGGTGGTGGAAGATGACCAGGCTTTCGCCAGGAGCCTGGACCGCCTGCTGGGCGGGGCCGGCTTCGACGTCACCCTGGCCCATACAGGCGCGGCGGCCCGTGAACAGCTGGCCAATCAGGTTTTCCATCTGGCCCTGGTGGACATGAACCTGCCCGACATGAGCGGGCACGAGATCATCAAGGAAATCCACGGCAGGAAACTCAACACCGCCGCCATCGTGGTGAGTGGCGAAACGGAGATCGACGCGGCCATCAACGCGCTGCGGGCAGGCGCCCTGGATTTCGTGCGCAAGCCGGCGGAACCCGCCCTGCTCCTCCACGCCGTGCGTCGCGCCATCCAGCAGCGTTGCCTGGAGAGGGAGCACCGGGAATTCCAGCAGCGCCTGCATCGTTCGGAACGCCTGCACCGCTATCTGGTGGACAAGTCACCCGACATCATTCTCATGATGGACCGGGAGGCCCGCATCACCTTCGTCAACAATCGGCTGGAAGACCTGTTGGGCATGGACTCGGGCAGCATCCTGGGCCGACACATCATGGAGCTGGTGTTTGAGCATGACCGGGAGCGGGCCCAATACGCCTTCAACCCCAGCAAGCTCACGGAAACTTCCAAGCACATGCTGGAATTCCGCCTCAAGAGCAATCAGGACCACAGCGGATTCCGGCATTTCGAGATCGTGCTTTCCGCGGCGGACCTGGAGGTTGAGGAGACCGGCGGCACGCCCATGGAGGAAGACCACTATTATTTGGTGGCCCGGGACATCACCGCCCGACGGGAAGCGGAAGAACGGGCCCGTTTCCATGCCAATCACGATGCCCTCACCGGCCTGCCCAACCGCAACCTGTTCCGCGACCGCCTGGGCCTGGCCCTGGTGCAGGCCCGGCGCAACCAGGAACGCCTGGGGGTGCTGTTCCTCAACATCGACCGCTTCAAGAGCGTGAACGACCTCTACGGCCACGCCCAGGCGGATGAACTGCTGAATCGGGTCACCGAGCGCATCCAGCGCTGCCTGCGTGGCGGGGATACCCTGGCCCGCTTCGGCGGCGACGAGTTCCTGCTGCTGAACACCGGCATCCAGAACGATGACGAGGTGCTGGCCATCGTCGCCCGCGTCAACGACGAGTTGAGCGAACCCTTCAAGGTCAGCGGCAAGCAGGTCTTTCTTTCCGTCAGCGCCGGCATCGCCATCTTCCCGGAACATGGCGACCATGCGGACGCCCTGATCCGCCACGCCAACATCGCCCTGTACCACGGCCGCATCTCGGGCAGCAGCAGCCATACCTTCTTCATGCATGAGATGGGCAAGTCCACGGACCACCGGCTCACCTGGAACAGGACCTGCGCCAGGCCCTGGACCAGGGCGAGTTCGAATTGTTCTACCAGCCCCAGATGGGCCTGCGGAACAAGCACATCACGGGCGTGGAGGCCCTCATCCGCTGGAACCATCCCCGCCTTGGCCTGCTGCCGCCGGGCGAGTTCCTGCCCGTGGCGGAAGATGCCGGGTACATCGTGGAACTGGGCGAATGGGTCATCAAACAGGCCTTCAAGACCCTGCGCAGATGGGAAGAGAGAGGCATCGCCCCGGACAGGGTGGCCATCAACATCTCTCCCCGCCACCTGGAGCAGCCGGACTTCGTGGAGCAGTTCATGCGCCTGATGAAGGAGTTCGACGTCACCACGCAACGCATCGAGATCGAACTCACCGAAAACCTGTTCATCCGCGACCCGGGCGCCATGGTTCAGAAGCTGCAATCCCTGGCCGCGCAGGGCGTGATGGTGGCCATCGACGACTTCGGCACCCAGTATTCCTCACTGAGCTACCTGCAGAAGTTTCCCATCCACACCCTGAAGATCGACAAGTCCTTCGTCTGGGAAATCGATCGGGAATACCGCCAGCACGCCATCATCAAGGCCATCATTTCCATCGCTCACGGCCTGGGCCTGAACCTCATCGCAGAGGGGGTGGAAACCGACGAACAGCTCAAGTTCCTGGAAGGCGAAGGCTGCGACGAGATCCAGGGCTACCTGGTGAGCCGCCCCCTGCCCCTGGAAGCCATGGAGCCCCTGCTGCACAAGCAGCTGGAGCCCCTGCGCCTGGTATCGTAAGACGCTAGGACCGCGCCTTGCCCGCCAGGCGCATCCAGGTGGACACCACCGTGTCCGGATTCAGGGACATGGACTCGATACCCTCCTCCATCAGCCACTCCGCCAGATCAGGGTGATCCGACGGCCCCTGGCCGCAGATGCCCACATACTTGCCGTTGCGCTTGCAGGCGGCGATGGCCTCGGAGAGCAGCTTCTTCACCGCCGGGTTGCGCTCGTCGAAGGCGGCGGCCACCAGGCTTGAATCCCGGTCCACCCCCAGGGTCAGCTGGGTCAGGTCGTTGGAGCCTATGGAGAAGCCGTCGAAGCGCTTGAGGAACTCGTCGGCGATGAGCACGTTGGCGGGGATCTCGCACATCATCACGATCTTGAGCCCATCCCGGCCCCGCTCCAGGCCGTTCTCCGACAGCACGCCCAGGGCGGCGTCCGCGTCCGCCAGGGTGCGCACGAAAGGCAGCATGATCTCCACGTTGGTCAGGCCCATGTCGTCCCGCACCCGCCGGATGGCCCGACACTCCAGGGTGAAGGCTCGGCGGAACTGGGGACTGGCGTAGCGGCCCGCGCCGCGGAAGCCCAGCATGGGGTTTTCCTCGTGGGGTTCGAACTGGGGCCCGCCGATGAGGTTGGCGTACTCGTTGGACTTGAAGTCGGACATGCGCACGATAACCCGGTGGGGCCAGAAGGCGGCCGCCAGGGTGCCGATGCCCTCCGCCAGCTTCTCCACGTAGAAGGTCACCGGGTCGGCATAACCCTTGGTCTTGGCGTCGATGGCCTGCTTCACCTCCTCGGGCATCTTGCGGTATTCAAGGGCCGCGTTGGGGTGGATGCCGATGGCGTTGTTGATGATGAACTCCAGCCGGGCCAGGCCGATGCCCTGGTTGGGCAGCATGGCGAAATGGAAGGCCTGCTCCGGGTTGCCCACGTTCATCATGATCTTCACCGGGATGTCCGGCATGGCCTGCATGACCATCTCCGTCTTCTCGAACTTGAGCAGCCCCTCGTAGACGTAGCCGTCCTCCCCTTCGGCACAGGACACGGTCACCTCCATGCCGTCCTGGATGGACTTGGTGGCGTTGCCCGTGCCCACCACCGCCGGCACCCCCAGTTCCCTGGCGACGATGGCGGCGTGGCAGGTGCGCCCGCCCCGGTCGGTGACGATGGCCGAGGCCCGCTTCATGACCGGTTCCCAATCCGGGTCCGTCATGTCGGCCACCAGCACGTCGCCGGGCTGCACGTGGTGCATGTCGGAGATGTTCTTGATCACCCGGGCCTTGCCCTGCCCCACCTTGCTGCCGATGGCCCGGCCCTGGGTCACCACGGCGCCCTTCTCCAGCATCCTGAAGCGGGTCTGCACGTTGCCGGCCCGGGACTTCACCGTCTCCGGCCGGGCCTGGAGGATGTAGAGCTTGCCGTCCAGGCCGTCCCGGCCCCACTCGATGTCCATGGGGCGACCGTAGTGCTCCTCGATGGTGACGGCGTAGCGGGCCAGTTCCAGCAGTTCGTCGTCGGTGAGGGCGAACTGGTGGCGCAGGTGCTGGGGCACGTCCTCCACCCGGGTGGACCGCTCCGCCACGGACTCCCCGGCGAATACCATGCGTATGGCCTTCTCCCCCAGGGTCTTGCGAACCACGGAGCGCTTGCCCTCCTTCAGCTTGGGCTTGTGCACGTAGTACTCGTCCGGGTTCACCGATCCCTGCACCACGGTTTCCCCCAGGCCGTAGGCGGCGTTGATGAACACCACGTCGCGGAAGCCGGATTCCGTGTCCAGGGTGAACATCACCCCCGCCGCCCCCAGGTCGGAGCGCACCATGCGCTGGATGCCGGCGGACAGGGCCACGGCGCCGTGGTCGAAGCCATGGTGCACCCGGTAGGCGATGGCCCGGTCGTTGTAGAGGGAGGCGAAGCAGCGCTTCACCGCGTCGATGAGGTTTTCCGCGCCGCGGATGTTGAGGAAGGTCTCCTGCTGGCCGGCGAAGGAGGCGTCCGGCAGGTCCTCGGCGGTGGCGGAGGAGCGCACGGCGAAGAGCAGGTCCTCTTCCGCCTCGGCGCACATGAGGCGGTGCTCGTGGCGGATGGCGGCCTCCAGGCCGGCGGGCAGGTCGGCTTCCATCATCCAGCCCCGGATCTCCCGGCCGGCGGCGGCCAGGGCCACGGTGTCCTCCACATCGAGGGTCGCCAGGCGGTCGGCGATGCGCCCGGAGAGGGCGTCCTTGGCCAGGTATTCCCGGACGGCGTCGGCGGGGGTGGCGAAGCCGCCGGGCACCCGCACCC
>CAZREY010000111.1:7355-7820 GCA_964599015.1 uncultured Thiobacillus sp. | reverse complement strand
GAAGGCCACCACGGCGCCGTTGCGGCGGATGAGCTTGTAGCCGGAGAGATCGGGAGACGGCGTCGCCTGGGGAGAAGTGCCCGGGACGGAGGTGTTGGAATCGGTGATGCCGGGCATGGAAACAGCGGGGCTGGCGGGCTGAATTTCGGCGGGAATCTGCATCGGTGCGTCTCCTGGATAGTGGAATGCCCGAGAAATCCGGGCATTCGGTCGTTTATTAGCAAACGCTAAATATAGTGTCTGCCACCCATGTTGTGCGCTAATTCTAGTGTTCGGGTCCCGATCGTCAACCGGTTTTTTTATGCACAGTTTCCGCACAGGCTGTCCACAGGTTTGTCGACAGGAGATGGGGCGCGCGGCCCGGGGAATGGCGCTGGATGCCGCCCATTCCGGGCGACTTATCCACAGTTTTGGCGGGGGAGGGACGGTGGCTAGGCCGGGTTGCGGTTTGCTTCCGGGGGCTTC
>CAZREY010000111.1:0-7345 GCA_964599015.1 uncultured Thiobacillus sp. | reverse complement strand
CCGGAAGGCCACCACGTGGTCCACGTCCAGGCGGATGCCTATCTTTTCACCAATGGCATGGTCATGGTGGGAGGGCACCTGGGTGAGAACCCGGGCGCCGCTGGGCAGGCGCAGGGTGTAGAGGAACTCGGCGCCCCGGAAGGCCCGGCGCTCCACCTCCGCCTGGAGGGGGCTGGCGTCGTCGTGCAGGATGTCGTCCGGGCGGATGAGCACTTCCACGTCGGCGCCGATGCCGAAGCCCAGGCAGCTGGCGCCGTCGCATTCCGCCGCGTCTACCCCCTGGAGCAGGCCCAGTTCCACCTTCACCTGGTGGGCGCTCATGACGATGCCCGGCAGCAGCACCCCCTGGCCGATGAAGTCGGCGACGAAGCGGTTGCGGGGCTTGTGGTAGAGGTCGTAGGGCGCGCCCCATTGCTGGATCACGCCGTCATTCATGACCCCCACCTTGTCCGCCATGGCGAAGGCCTCGTGCTGGTCGTGGGTCACCAGCAGGGCGGTGATGCCCTCGTGCTTGAGGATGTCCCGCACCTCGATGGAGAGCTTTTCCCGCAGTTCCACGTCCAGGTTGGAGAAGGGCTCGTCCAGCAGCAGCAGGCGGGGCCTGGGGGCCAGGGCCCGGGCCAGGGCCACCCGCTGCTGCTGGCCGCCGGAGAGCTGGTGGGGATACTGGCGGGCCTCCCGGGTGAGGCCCACCAGGCGCAGCATCTCGTTCACCCGGTGGTCCCGTTCGACCCGGGCCAGGCTGGACAGGCCGAAGCCGATGTTGGCCTCCACCGTGAGGTGGGGGAACAGGGCGTAGTCCTGGAACACCAGGCCCAGGCGGCGTTTTTCCGGGGGCAGGGCGTTGCCCGGGCCGGCCATCTCTTCGCCATCCACCAGGATGCGGCCGGATTGCAGGGTCTCGAAGCCGGCCACCAGGCGCAGGGCCGTGGTCTTGCCGCAGCCGGAGGGCCCCAGCAGGCAGCCGATCTCGCCGGTCTTCAGGCGGAAGGAGAGGTTGTGCAGGACCTGTTTCCTGCCGTAGGCCTGGGCCACGTTTTCAAGGGTGAGCATGGGGGGCTCCGCTGGTTCGGCTGTGGTCAGTGGTTGGCATGTTCGGTATTCCTGATCAGGAAGATCACCGGCAGCAGGCCTACGACGGCGATGGCGGCGGCGGGCAGGGCGGCCCGCTCCCATTCGCCTTCCGAGGTCATCTCGAAGACCCGCACCGCCAGGGTGTCCCAGCCGAAGGGTCGGGTCATGAGGGTGATGGGCAGTTCCTTCATGATGTCCACGAAGGTCAGGGCCGCGGCGGTGAGCACGGAGACCCGCAGCATGGGCAGGTGCACCCGCCACAGGCGCCTGGCGCCCACCACCCCCAGGGACTGGGCGGCTTCGTCCACGGAACGGGAGATGCGCCCCAGGCCCGATTCCACGGGGCCGAAGCTCACCGCCAGGAAACGGGCGCAATAGGCCAGCAGCATCACCGCCAGGGTACCCCCCAGGACCTGGCCGTCCAGGCCGAAGGTGTCGATGAGCTGGTTGTCCAGCCAGGCCACGGGAATGAAGATGCCCACGGCCAGCACCGCCCCGGGCAGGGCGTAGCCCAGGGTGGAGAGCCGCGCCGTGACACGCATGGCGCCCGTGGGATGCAGGCGCTGGGCATAGCCCAGGGTGAGGGCGAGCGTGCCGACGAGCAGGGCCCCCAGGCCGGAAAGCAGCAGGGAATGCCAGGCGAATTCCACGTAGCGGGCGTCGAAGTCCTGGGTCCAGATGTCGCCGGCCCAGTCCAGGATCTGCCATACGGGCAGGGCGAAGGCCAGGCCGAACACCAGGGCGGACCAGGCCGTGGCCAGGGCGGCGTGCCAGCCCTTGAGGTGGATGCGGGTGGGGGCGGTGGAGGCGCGGGTGGAAGCCGCATAGCTGCGGTTGGCCCGCAGCTGGTATTCCAGCAGGGCCACCACGAAGACGAAGAAGATGAGGATGGAGGCCAGCTGGGAGGCGGCGGGCAGGGAGAAGAGGGAGAACCAGGCCTTGTAGATGGCGGTGGTGAAGGTGTTGTAGTTGAACACCGCCACGGTGCCGAAGTCCGCCAGGGTCTCCATGACAGCCAGCAGCAGGCCGGCCATGATGCCCGGCCGGGCCATGGGCAGGGCCACCCGCCAGAAGGCCCGGAAGCGGGACAGGCCCAGGGACTGGGCCGCCTCCAAGAGGCGCCGGCCCTGGCCCTGGAAGGCGGCCCGGGCCGTGAGGTAGACGTAGGGGTAGAGGGCCAGGGTCATGACCAGGATGACGCCGCCCCGGGAGCGGATGGGGGGCAGGGCGGTGATGCCGTGGGTTTCCCGCAACCAGGTGGGCAGGGGGCCGGTGAAATCGAACAGCCCCAGCCAGACGAAGGCGGTGACATAGACGGGCAGGGCCAGGGGCAGCAGCAGGGCCCAGCTGAAGAACTTGCGCCCCGGGTAATGGCAGGCGGCGGTGAGCCAGGCCAGGGATACCCCCAGCAGGGTGACGCCCACCCCCACCCCCAGCACCAGCCAGAAGGTGTTCACCAGGAGCTCCGGCAGGATGAATTCCCACAGGTGGTTCCATATCTCCTGGTCCGGGTCCGCCAGGGCGGAGAGCACCACCAGCACCGGGATGGCGGTGATGAGGGCGATAGGGAGGACCACCAGCCAGGGGCCGGGTCGGGTAGAAAAAAGCGAAGCGCCCTTGGCGGGCGCGGCGGATGTGTCTGGTGACATGGAACCTGCCGGCGGAAGCGTGTCAGCCACCGCCGGCCGTGCTGCGGACATGGCTATGTTACTTGTAGCCGGCCCGGTCCATGAGCATCACCGCCTTGGCCTGGAGTTTGCCGGCCTCGGCCACGTTGATCAGGTTGGGCTTGAAGCTGCCCCAGGCGGCCACCACCGGGTCGGGCTTGACCTTGGGGTTGGCGGGGTACTCCATGTTCACGTCGGCATAGAGGTTCTGGGCCTTGTCGGAGGACAGCCACTCCAGCAGCTTCTGGGCTTCACCGGGGTTCTTGGCATGCCTGGTGACGCCGGCGCCGGACACGTTCACGTGCACACCCGCATTGGGGGCCTTCGCGTTCTGGTTGGGCCAGAAGATGGCCAGGGGCAGGTTGGGCTTCTTCTCCATGAGGCGGCCGAAGTAATAGGTGTTCACCACGGTCACGTCGCACAGGCCCGCGGCCACGGCCTCCATGGCCTTGGTGTCGTCGGGGAAGGGGTCCGTGGCCAGGTTGGCGACCCAGCCGCGCACCATTTTTTCGGATTTGTCCTCGCCGTATTCGCCGATCATCGTGGCCACCAGGGACTGGTTGTAGACCTTTTTGGAAGTGCGCAGGCACAGGCGGCCTTTCCAGTTGCGGCTGGCCAGGTCCTCGTAGGTGGTCAGCTCGCCGGGGATGACCTTGTTCTTGTTGTACACGATGGTGCGGGCGCGCACGGACAGGCCGAACCACTCATTGCCCGGGTCCCGCAGGTGGGCGGGGATGTTGTCGTTCAGGACCTTGGATTTCACGGGCTGGAGCAGGCCTTCCTCGGAGGCCTGCCACAGGTTGCCCGCGTCCACGGTCATGAGCATGTCGGCGGGGGTGTTCTTGCCCTCGGCCTTGAGGCGGGCCATGAGGGGGCCCTCCTTGTCGGTGATGAATTTCACCTGGACGCCGGTTTCCTTGGTGTAGGCGTCGAACAGGGGCTTGATGAGCTGCTCGTTGCGGGCGGAATAAACCACCACTTCGGCGGCCGATGCGCCCGTGGCGAGCGTGGTCAGGGCCAGGGCGGTCAGAATGAACTTACGCATGCATCACTCCATTGCTGGGTTGGTTGGAACATGGGCCTATTACACCAAGGATGAGAATAATTCGCAATAGCCCTTGCATACGAGAATCGTTCTCATTAGTATGAGACCCTATGAGCGCGATGGAAACCAAGCACAAGCCCCAGCAAGCCGCCGGGATGCCACGGCCGCGCAGCGCCATAGCCGCTTCCGAGCTGCTGGGCCAGGCCCGGTCCGTCGTGATCGAACACCGGGGTGAGCGCTATGAATTGCGCATTACCCGCAACGGAAAATTGATCCTGACCAAATAAAACCATGTCGGATCGAGTAAAAACACCTGCCAGCCAAGGGGGGGATCCACCCCAAAGCCAGCCGGAAATCATTGATTCGTTACTGCTGATAGGAGAAGTCCATGCGTTCCACCCCCGTGTCCCGTTTGCGTGCCCTGCCCCTGCTCGTGGCACTGGCCGCCAGCCCGGCCCTGGCCGAGCCGGTTTCCGCTGATGTCGCCCAGCTCCTGCGGGACCTGCAGGAGCGCCTGTCCAAGGTGGAGGCCCACAATGCGGAGCTGGAGCGCCGCCTGGCGGACGCCACGAAAACCACCGCCAGGGAAGAGGCCCTGAATGCCCGGGTGGAAGACCTGGAGAGCCAGGTGGTGGCTTTGAGCAAGAAGCCCGATCCCATGGAAAGGTTTGACGGCATCAGTGCTGGCGCGTCCCTGGTCATGGTGGCCCAGAAAGCCAGTGGTGGCAGTGACGCCAACGAGCTTACCGCCCGCGCGGACATCGAGGTGGAATTGCCCATGGGCAGCATAGGCGACGCCGAGGGCAGGCTGTTCGGCCACCTGCGCGCCGGCGATGGCGACGGCGTGGACGGTGCCGTGGGCGCCTTCGCGCCCACCAACTCCATGGCTTTCGGCAACACCCCGCAACCGGTCCTGATGCAGGCCTGGTACCAGCTGGACATCCCTGTCGGGGGCAAGAGCGGCAATCTGGGCCAGGTGGAGGTAACCCTGGGCAAGATCGATCCCTTCGGCTTCTTTGACGGCAACAACATCGCCGACGACGAATCGGAGCAGTTCCTGAACCTGGCCTTCATCCACAACCCGCTGCTGGATGCCGGCGGCGACATCGGCGTGGGTGAGCATGGCGCCAGTCCCGGCCTGCGCCTGGCTTATGTCAGCGACATCAACGGCAGCAACCACATCACCACCTCCCTGGCCTATTTCGGCGCCGGCGACGATGGCGCGAACTATACGGACAGCTTCAATAACGGCCTGGTCATCGGCCAGGTCGAGTATGCCGGCAAGACCTTCGGCGGCATGGATGGCGCCTATCGCCTGTATGCCTGGAGCAACGGCCGTGCCTGGGATTTCTTCAATGCCCTGGGCGAAAATGTCGACGACGGCGTGGGCAACGACGATGGCACCTGCAACCTGGGCGAGGTCTGCGACGTGCCCACCCTGCGCGAGCGGCATACCGGCTGGGGACTCTCACTCGACCAGCAGGTGTCCGCCAACACTTCCCTCTTCGCCCGCTATGGCAACTCCACCAAGGGCAATCTCACCTTCGACCGCGCCTACACCCTGGGCGCCCAGTTCGGCGGCGCCGCCTGGGGCCGGGAGAGCGACCGGATCGGTGTGGCCTACGGCCTGCTCAAGACCAGCGACACGCAAAAACTGGCGCAGGGCGTAACCGGAGACGAGAGCATGTTCGAGGTGTACTACGCCTTCCAGTTGAACGACAACCTGTCCCTGACCCCGGACTTCCAGTGGATCAGGAACCCCGCTGGCGACGAGACGGCCAAGGACGTCACGGTGTGGGGGCTGCGCGCCAAGCCGCGTTCTGATTGGCGGGATACCCGCCGCACCGCCTCTCTTTCAAGGAGTCATTCCATGGACAGCAATACCGCCCTGTTCGCCGGCGCGTTGGATCAGTTGATGCGCCACAGTCTCACCGGCTGCGAAAAGGCCGCCCATCAGGCCGCGCGCCTGCTGGACGCCCTCTCGGAGCGGGCCGACGTGGACAGCGACACCCGCACGCTGTGCGGCCGGATGTGCGACAAGCTGGAAGCCGGCCAGGGGGTGGATCGTCAGGGGGTGGATCGTGTGTGACCGCTGCGAGAACAAGGGCGTGCTGGCCCGGGCGGGCGTGACCACGCCGGTCCTGGGCGCGGAGCAGGCGGGCGCGGATGCCGCTCCAAGCCCGGCGCAGGCGGCCATGGAAGCCGAATCCGCCAGGTCACCCCGCCGCCTCAAGCTGTGGGAACTGGAAGAGAAGCACCACTGCCTGGTGATCGGCACCTGCCTGTCCCTGGAGGAACTGAAGAAGATCGCCCGCAAGGGCGGCTTCGCCGGCAAGAGCTTCGAACCCTACCGCCTGCACGTGGAGGCGGTGTCCATCTCCTGCTCCCGCAACGCCACCGCCGAGGCCATGCACAAGCTGCTGGAGCGCAAGTTCAGCCTGGACCTGGTCCGCTTCAACCGCCTGCGCGACGACGACGAGGTGCTGTCCCTGTGGAAATGGCATCTGGAGCGGGGCGAGGTGGCGGGGCCCATGTGGGCCGTCCTCACCCACAAGGCGGCCAGCCGGGAAACCCGCAACACGGTCTATGCCGACGTGCACATGCTGTCCCATCAGGTGGGGGCCGGCCAGGCGGCGGATGTTCGCCGTCTGGAAAGCCTGCAACGGGAACACGCCGTGTTGCAGGCGGCCCATGCCGCGCTGAAGGAGGCCGAGTCGGAAACCGCCTATGCCAACCAGGCCCTCACCCGTGAATTGAAGGATGCGCGGTTGGAGGCCCGCCAACAGGCCGAGCAGTATTCGGCCCTGAGGCAGCGCCTGCACGCCTTCGAATCCGGCGAGGCCATGGTGGCGATGGGCCGCCGCCTGTTCCTGGCGGAGGCCCAGGCGGCCCGGGCCACGGAACTGGAGGTCCGTCTCCAGGCCCTGGAGCAGCGCGTGGGCCAGTTGCGGGCGGAGAAGGTGCGCCTCACCCGGGAGCTGGAAGAAACCGGCGCCGAGCGGGATGCCCTGGAGCGCCTGTGGGTGGGGGAGGCGAAGCCCGCCCATGACTGCACGGGCGCCTGCGACAGCTGCGAGCAGCGCCTGCAAGGCCGCTGCGTGCTCTGCGTCGGCGGCCGCACCCCGCTGCTGCCCCAGTACCGCTTGCTGGCGGAACGCCTGGGGGTGCGCCTTATCCACCACGACGGCGGCAAGGAAGAGGCCCTGGCCCGCCTGCCCGAGCTGCTCAACGCCTCCGACGCGGTGATCTGCCCCACGGACTGCGTGGGCCACCTGGCCTATTACCAGCTCAAGAAGCACTGCAAGCAATCCGGCAAGCCCTGCGTGCTGGCCAAGAGCTCGGGGGTGGCGGGCTTCGCCGCCGCCCTGGCCCGCCTGGCCGAGGGCCGCGCCGACATCCACAGCCAGACATGAACGAAGAAAAGAACCCGCCGGATGCCGAGCGGCAGCTCCCCGTCTACCAGAGCCGCGACCTGTTCCAGGGCGGCAAGGTGGTGCTCATCGTCCATGAAGGGCGGGAGTACTGGCTGCGCATCACCAGCGCCGGCAAATTGATTCTG
>CAZREY010000110.1:0-7825 GCA_964599015.1 uncultured Thiobacillus sp. | reverse complement strand
CGCCACGGAAAACGGCTACGGCAAGCGCACCCCCGTGGGCGAATACCGCCAGACCGGCCGCGGCACCCAGGGCGTCATCGCCATCTCCACCTCCGCCCGCAACGGCATGGTTGTGGCGGCGGTGCTGGTGAAGCCCGAGGACGAGGTCATGCTCATCACCACCGGCGGCGTGCTGATCCGCACACGGGTGAAGGAAATCCGCGCGGCGGGCCGCTCCACCCAGGGCGTGACCCTCATCAACCTGGGCGAGGGCGAGAAGCTGTCCGGCCTGCAGCCGGTGCTGGATTCCGAGGACGAGGAATAAGCAGCTTTCTCCCTCCCCCGCCGGGGGAGGGCCGGAGAGAGGGCGGACGCGAAGTGTCCGTTGTTGTCACGTTCATCTTGAGCAGGAGGCCTGAATGTCTGGAGCCATCATCTTCTGGGCCCTGGTGGCCATCGTCCTGATCTATGCCATCTTCATCTACAACGCCCTGGTGCAGATCAAGCACAACGTTTCCAAGGCCTGGTCCAACATCGACGTGCTGCTGAAACAGCGCCACGACGAACTGCCCAAGCTGGTGGAGGCCTGCAAGCAGTACAAGCAGTTCGAGCAGGAAACCCTGCGCCAGGTCACCCAAGCCCGGTCCCGGGTCCAGGAAGCCAGCCAGGCCCAGGACATCCCCGCCCTGAGCGTGGCGGAAAGCGCCCTGCGGGTGGGCCTGGGGCAGATTTTCGCCGTGGCCGAGGCCTACCCGGAACTGCGGGCCAACGAGCAGTTCGCCCAGCTCATGCAGCGCATCACCAGCCTGGAAGAGGGCATCGCCGACCGGCGGGAGTTCTACAACGAGAGCGTCAACATCAACAACGTCCGCATCGAGCAGTTCCCGGACAGCTTCGTCGCCAGGATGTTCGGCTTCGGCCCCCGGCCCCTGCTGACCTTCAAGGCCGACGACCTGAAGGACGTGGACGTCAAGCAGCTCTTCGGCTGAGCGGCTGATGTTCCGGGCCTGGCGCGGCCGGTTCTTCTCCTTCCTCATCTTTGTCCAGGCCGCCCTGGCGGGCCTGGCCTTACACCTGGCCATGCCGACGGCATGGAAGATCATTCTGCTGGCCCTGGCCGTGATCAACCTGGTGGGCTGGCTGGCCGCCCTGCGCATCGCCCGGGCCATCAACGACACCCCCACCTCCCGGGTGGCCTCCGCCGCCCAGGGCTACGTGGAACTCCACGGCCACGCCCGGCCCCACCAGGGCCAGCAATTGATGACCCCCTTCAGCCAGTTGCCCTGCCTCTGGTACCGCTACAAGACCGAACGGCGCACCGACGACCGCTGGGAGCAGGTGGAAAGCGGCGAAAGCCTGGCCCCCTTCGACCTGGAGGATGCCAGCGGCCGCTGCACCATCGAGCCCCACGGCGCCCACATCCAGACCACCCACAAGGAAACCCGCAACGACGGGGAGTGGCGCCATACCGAGGAGGTGCTGCTCAAGGGCGACCGCCTCTACGCCCTGGGGGCCTTCCGCAGCGCCAGCGGCAATGACCTGGTGCTGGACGCCCGGCGGGAGGAGGGTGAACTGCTGGCGGAATGGAAGCAGGACCGGGAGGAACTGCACCGCCGCTTCGACCTGGACGGGGACGGCGACATCAGCCCCAGGGAATGGACCCTGGCCCGCCTGGCCGCCCGCCGGGAGATCGCCCGCCAGCATGCGCAGCTGCGGGCCCAGGCCACCCGCCACTATCTGTCGAACCCGGATGACGGGCGGCCCTACCTCATCAGCAACCTGTCGCCGGATGCCATGGGCACCCGCTATGCGTGGCTGGCCCGGCTGTTTCTGGTGTTGATGCTTGGCAGCCTGGGGGGGCTGACCTTCATCGTTAAATCAGGACTGTGAACGGCCGCTCCATCGAAGCAACCCCTCCGCCGAAACGCGGACCGCCATTCACTGCCCCCTGGTCCCGCCATGCCAATCCAGCCCGACCGTAGATGGGGACTGGGATGCGTGAATGGCATGTAGGCATCAGGAACGCCTTGTCATGTCGTGTTCCCCATCGGCCCACGTTTTCCCGGCGTTGCTGAGTATCGGGATGAAGATCGGCACGAGCCATAGCAGCATCCAGCCGTCGAATCCTACGGCGGCAAAGCCGCCGAACGCCCACACTGCCCATACGGCCGAGAGCAGAAAAAGTACATATTCGACCGCCATCAGCCGCCAGTAGGGCGTTGTCGGATGGCGCCAGGGTGCGAAGTGGCGAGTCGCCCAAATCGCAGCCATGAAAATCAGCAATCCAACAGTGGCCACCATCGCTTTGCCTTGGGCAACCAAAACCAGTGCCACGATGGCAACCCACAGAAACCCGCCGATCCAGCCCCAAGTCCAGCCGGCCTTTTCGCCCTTGCGCTCCGCCATATCCGCTCTCCAGCCGGAAAAAAATCTCATGGTATGACATGTGCCGAGGGATGCTGTCGGCACCGCCTCAGCCTTGCCGCTCAGCCTTTCGGCCGCCACCGCTTGAGCAGCAGGGAGTTGCTCACCACCGACACCGACGACAGGGCCATGGCCGCCCCGGCGATGACCGGATTGAGCATGCCCAGGGCCGCCAGGGGCAGGGCCAGGACGTTGTAGAAGAAGGCGAAGAACAGGTTCTGGCGGATCTTGCCCATGACCGCCCGGGAGAGTGCCACCGCGTCCGCCACGCTGTTCAGGTCCGAACGCATGAGGGTGATGTCCGCCGCTTCCATGGCGATGTCGGACCCCGAGGCCATGCCGAAGCTCACATCGGCGCTGGCCAGGGCGGGGGCGTCGTTCACGCCGTCGCCAGCCATGCCCACGATCCGGCCCTCCGCCTTCAGGGCGGCCACGGCGGCGGCCTTGTCCTGGGGCTTCACCCGGGCGCGCCATTCCGCCACGCCGGCTTCCCGGGCGATGGCGGCGGCGGTGGCTTCCTGATCGCCGGTGAGCATGATGGCGCGCACGCCCTGGCGGGCCAGGCGCTCCAACGCCGCCTTGGATGTGGCGCGCAGGCGGTCGGCCAGTGCCAGCCAGCCCAGCACTTGCCCTCCGGTTGGCTCTGATGGCATCCACGCCAGGCCTACCACCGTGCCTTGATCGGCCAGGCTGGCGGGGAAGGACTCGGCGCCGGCAATACCTTCAGCGGCCAGGAACTCGGCCGAGCCCAGCAGCAGCCGATGCCCACCCAGGTTGCCCCGCACGCCGTGGCCGCTCACGTTCTCGAACCCGTCCACGGCTTCCAGGGCCAGGCCCTTTTCCCTGGCGGCGGCCAGCAGGGCCTGGGCCAGGGGGTGGCTGCTGCCCTGTTCCAGGCTGGCGGCCAGGCCCAGCAGCCGGTCTTGCTCTACGCCGGCGGCGGGGGAGAGGGCCACCAGGGCCATGCGCCCTTCGGTGAGGGTGCCGGTCTTGTCCACCGCCAGGACGGAGAGCTTTTCCGCCCGCTCCAGGGCCTCGGCGGAACGCACCAGGATGCCCAGCTGGGTGCCCCGGCCCAGGCCCACCATGACGGCCGTGGGGGTGGCCAGGCCCAGGGCGCAGGGGCAGGCGATGACCAGCACCGCCACGGCGGGGATCAGGCTTTGAGTGAAGTCGCCGCCGATGAACCACCAGGCCAGGAAGGTGAGGGCGGCGATGGCGATGACCACGGGCACGAACAGGCCGGAGATGCGGTCCGCCAGTTGCTGGATGGGGGCCTTGGAGCCCTGGGCCGCCTCGGTGAGGCGCACGATCTCCATGAGCTGGGTGTGGCTGCCCACGCCGGCGGCCCGGACCTTCAGCAGGCCGTCCAGGTTCTGGGTGCCGGCGTAGACCTGGGCACCTTCCCCTCTCCCCGGCCCTCCCACGCTTTCGGGAGAGGAGGAAATGAACGCAAGCCTTCCTTCGCCCGAAGGAGAGGCGGGCGCCTTGGTCACCGGCAGGCTTTCCCCCGTGAGCAGGCTCTCGTCCACGCCGGAACGGCCTTCCACAACGTCGCCGTCCACGGGGATGCGCTCCCCGGCCCGCACCACCACCAGGTCTCCGGTCTTCAGGGTGGCGCTGTCCACTTCAACGGTCTCGCCGTCCCGCTCCACCAGGGCGGTGCGGGGGGCCAGGGACAGGAGCTGCTCGATGGCTTCCGAGGTGCGGGCCTTGGCCCGGGCCTCCAGCAGCTTGCCCAGGCGCACCAGGGTCACCACGGCGGCGCTGGCCTCGAAGTAGAGGTGGCCGGCGGGGTCCAGGAACAGGGTGGCCAGGCTTAAGAAGTAGGCGGCGCTGGTGCCCAGGGCCACCAGCACGTCCATGTTGGCGCCGCCACCCCGCAGGCTGTGCCAGGCGCCGGTGTAGAAGCGCCAGCCGGCCCAGAACTGCACGGGCGTGGCCAGCAGCCATTGCACCCAGCCCGGCAGCCACATGCTGGTGGCGTGGCCCGAGAACATGTCCACCATCTGGGCCAGCAGGGGCAGGGTGAGGAGGGCGGAAAAGGCGAAGACGCGTACCTCCCGCCGGTACTCCGCCTCCTTGCGGGCCTTCTCCTCCGCCCGGCCGGCCTCGGTGATGGGGACGGCGCCGTAGCCGGCCTTTTCCACCGCCCGAACCAGGGACTCGGGGCTGGCCAGGCCCGGCATGTAGCGCACCCGGGCCCGCTCGCTGGCGAGATTGAGGCGGGCTTCCACACCATCCAGTTTGTTCAGGGCCGCTTCCACCCGGCCGGCACAGGCGGCGCAGGTCATGCCCGTGATCTGAAGGTCCAGGCTTTGCTCCGGCACCGAGAACCCGGCCTTGTTCACCTGAGCCAGGATGGCGTCAGGATTGGTGGTGGTCGGGTCGTATTCCACAAGGGCCCGTTCCATGGCCAGGTTGACGCTGGCTGCGACGCCTTCGAGCCGGTTCAGGTTGTTTTCCAGGCGGGTGGAGCAGGCGGCGCAGGTCATGCCGGCGATGGGCAGTTCCAGATGGGCGGCTTGGGACGGCATTTTCGGGAAAGGCTTGATTGTGGTCATGGGAGGGGTGGTACGAAAGAAATAAGTTCTAGTACTAAAGTTCCTATGGCTATAGTCGATAAATTTACTGGGTTATCCCGGAGGAGACATAACAAATGCAACTCGCAGTCAAAGAAAACCAGGGAGTGGAAGAGTGGTGGGTCACCCTGAAGGGTAGCTTCGGGTTCGAGGCGGCTCGAGCCTTTTTGGCGGAGATGAAGAAGCGCCCCTTGTCCGGCAAGGCCCGGGTCGTGTTCGACCTGTCCGAGGTGGACCACCTTGAATCCTCCGGCCTGGGCGCCATGCTGCTGGTGGTGGAACGCATGAACAACCAGGTCCGGCCCGTCATCCGCTGCGGCAGCGAGCGAGTTCTGGCCGTGCTCCAGATCGCCCACATGGAGCGTCTGTTTGACCTGGTGCCCGTTGGCCGCATCGCGGCCTCCGCGACGTTCCCGCCCTCAAACCCCGTTCCGAACCGGCTTAGGCCCGAGGCCTTGGACAAGGACGCTTCCAACGCCACGTCCTAGGCGGGCGCGGGGCGGCCCTTCCGCCTGCCCGGCCTGAAGCGGGCAACACGTCTGGCCAACTCCCCGATATCTTCGGCCTGTCCGCCATAGCGGGCGTCCAGGTAGAGGCGTCCGATGGATTCCACTTCCCCGGCCAGATCAGGCCGCGCCAGGGCGACGCGCCCCATGTAGTTCCGGGGCCCTTCGCCGGCCTGGGGAGCCAGGCCGATGCGGGCCAGGCGCCGCTCCATATCCCGCCACGCCCGGGCCGCCCTGTCCGGCGCGGCCCCCGCCGGGGTGCGCCAGTAGAACCATGCCAGCAGACCCAGCCCCAGCAGCCCCGCCAGGATGGTGGCAGAGGCCAGCCAGCGGGTGGAGGCCAGATCGGGCGACAGCCGGGCCAGCAGCTGCAATTGCTGGGCCTGGCCGTAACCCAGCACCCATTGGTCCCAGCGGTTGTTGAACATTTCCCAGGTGTGCCGCAGCCCCTGGAGCCAGGACACGGAGAGGCGCGCCAGGGCGGGGGGCATTTCCGCCGCGGGCAGGGCGGCGCCGATGCCCCGCTCCACCCGGGCAGGGGAAATGCTGGCGGTGGGGTCCACCCGGATCCAGCCCTGTTCCGGCCCAAACCACACCTCGGCCCAGGCGTGGGCGTCCGACTGGCGCACCACCACATGGCCGTCCAGGGGATTGATCTCTCCCCCCAGGTAGCCCGTCACCACCCGGGCCGGTACGCCGGCGGCCCGCATCAGGAACACGAAGCTGCTGGCGTAGTGCTCGCAGAATCCCCGTTTCGTCGTGAACAGGAAGTCATCCACGCTGTGGAGGCCCAGCAGGGGCGGGCGCAGGGTGTAGGCGAAAGACTCCCGGTACAGGGCCAGGGCCCGCTGGACCAGGGCCTGGGGGCGGGGGTCCGTGTCCCGCCAGGACTGGGCCAGGGCCCGGGCCTGGGGGTTGAAGCCGGGCGGCAGGGCCAGGGCCTGGGACAGCAGGGCCGGCGCTTCCCTGTGGCGATAGTCGGCGAACACCTGGGCGGACCAGCGCTTGCGCTGGCTCACCGGCTCCCGGGCCAGCCATTGCAGGCCCGCGCCCAGGGAAGTCTCGGCCGGCAGGGGCTCCGGCAGGCCGGGGCTGAACAGCCAGCGGCGCTGGTGGGGCTCCAGGGTCAGGGTCAGTTGCCAGGGCGTGCCCCGGCTTTCCAGCACCCCCTGGAAGGGCTGACGGGCAGGCAGGGCATGCCAGACCCGCCCGTCGAAGTCCGACAGCACCGGGCCACGCCAATAGAGGCTGTTGGGTTCCGGCCGGGCCCCCGTGAACTGGACACGGAAAGCGATCTCGCCGGACTGGATCAGGTTGGCGATGTCCCCCGGGCCCATGTTGTCGGACAGCCCCGTGCCGGCGCTGCGGGAATCCGCGGGCAGGCTCCAGAGGGGGCGGTCCAGGCGCGGGAAGAGCACGAACAGCATCAGGGCCAGGGGCAGGCCGCCGGCGAACAGATAGAGGGCGCGGCGCAGGGACGGCCCGGTGGCCAGCCGGCCACCGGCCTGGAGGTGGGCCATGACCGCCACCCCCAGCACTGATACCAGCAGCAGATAGGCGGTCATCAGGGGGGACTGGCCGGTGAGGAAATAGCTCATGGCCATGAACTGGGTGAGGATGAGCAGCAGCCGCTTCTCCGCCAGGCTGCGGCTTTCCAGCAGCTTGACGAACAGCAGCAGGATGAACAGGGGCACGCCCGCCCGCTGGCCGACGATGCTGTTGAACTGCCAGAACACCGCCCCCAGGCCCGCCAGGGCCAGCAGGGCGCGCAGGCTTCTCGGCGGCAGGGATTTGTCCTCCAGGTCAAGGGCCAGGCGCCAGGACCACAGGACCAGGCAGGCCAGGCTCATCCAGAGGGGCAGGTATTCCAGATGGGGCAGCAGGGCCAGCAGGGGAGGCAGCAGCCAGAGGACCGCCGGCAGCCGTGCCCGCCACGGTTCAAGGCGTGGCATCGCCGTCCTCCCGGGGCAGCCCGTGCAGGGCCAGGGCATTGAGGCAGCGCAGCCGCTGCTGGGGACCGCCGGCCGGGGCCAGGCGGTTTCCGGGCAAATGCATCCCGTAGCTCAGGCCCAGGCGGTCGGCCTCCAGCACCCAGCGGGCCAACTGGGACAGGCGAGCCTCCGTGTCCAGGCCCGGCAATTGGGCCCAATCCAGCCAGGCCACGTCGCTGCGGGGCGAGATGAAGGCCTTTACCAGGGGTTCGGGCAGCCGCCCCAGGCTTTTCCACACCAGCCGGGAGGGGGCCTCCCCGGGCCGATAGGCCGTCAGGCCGTCGAAGTCCTCCGTGCCCCGCTGGCTGCCGACGGCCTGTTCATCCTCCGTGCCGCCGCTGGC
>CAZREY010000109.1:0-7865 GCA_964599015.1 uncultured Thiobacillus sp. | reverse complement strand
GCGTGTTCGTATTCCAGGTGGTTCAGCACCGCGGTGCGGGGCCGGTAGTGCACGAACTTGGAACGCTTGTCGAAGAAGGCGGTGTCGTATTCATCCGCCTCGATGACGAAGAAGGGCGAGTCGGTGAGCCGGGCGGACACGCCGAAGTTCATGGGCACGCCGCCGATGAGATAGCCTGGGTGGAGGCCGCAGTCCTCCAGCACCCAGGCCAGCATGGACGAGGTGGTGGTCTTGCCGTGGGTGCCCGCCACCGCCAGCACCCACTTGTCCCGGAGGACATTCTCGGCCAGCCACTGGGGGCCGGAGATGTAGGGCAGGCCCCGGTTGAGGATTTCCTCCATGAGGGGCTGCTTGCCCCGGCTGACCACGTTGCCGATGACCCAGATGTCGGGCTCCAGCGCCAGCTGCTCGGTGTCGAAGCCCTCGATGAGCCGGATGCCCAGGGCCTCCAGCTGGGTGCTCATGGGGGGATAGACATTGGCGTCGCAGCCGGTGACGGTATGGCCCGCCTGCTGGGCGATGACGGCGATGCCCCCCATGAAGGTGCCGCAGATGCCGAGGATGTGGATGTGCATGGATGAAACGTGGGCCATGGATGCTGCGCGGCATTATCCCGGATTGCGAGCGGTTAAAGAATGCGGCCATATGGCCGATAATGTCGTGCGCATAGTCAGCAGCTTCCAGGCAACATGGCCCAAACCCCCAACGTCATCGGCATCACCGTCATGCAGCGGCTCAAGGAGACGGGGGAGGCGCCTACGCCGGAGAACTATGAACGCCTGTATTACCAGATATCCGGCCTCCCTCCCCCGGAGAAGGGCCCCCGGGCCGCCCAGAACGATCAGGCCACCGCCCTCTGCGTGGAACTGGTCCAGACCGTGCGGGAGATGGTCCAGGAGGCGAGCGACCAGACCGGCAGCCTGGCCAGGGACCTGGGGGAAAGGAACAAGAGCCTCACGGACAACGTGAACAGCCTCAAATGCAGCCGTGACAAGGAGGAGATCCTGCGCCTGCTGACCAATATCATCATGCAGGCCGGCGGCATCCAGAGCACCGTGGAGGCCAGCCACAAGGCCCTGGAGGAAACCCGCTATACCCTGGCCAACATGCAGAACGAGCTGGCCGAGACCCGCCAGATGCTCAACGAGGACGCCCTCACCGGCGCCCTCAACCGGCGCGGCCTGGACCAGACCCTGGAGCGGGAGGTGGCCCGCTGCCAGCGCAACCAGGACATGCTTTCCCTGGCCATGGTGGACCTGGACCACTTCAAGCGGGTCAACGACGAGCACGGTCACACGGCGGGCGACCACATGCTGGTGCACTTCACGGCCCTGATCCGCTCCGTGCTGCGCAAGTCCGATGCCCTGGTACGCTATGGCGGCGAGGAGTTCATCCTGGTGCTGCCCGAGACGGACCCCCGGGGTGCCATGCTGGTGCTGGGACGCCTGCAGCAGCTGATGCAGAAATCCCCCCTCCTGTTCGAAGGCAGGCAGATCAACACCACCTTCAGCGCCGGCGTGGCCGGCCTCACACGGGACGAAAACGGCCACGCCCTGCTGCGCCGGGCGGACGAGGCCCTGTACAAGGCCAAGCAGTCCGGCCGGAACAAGATCGTTCTGGCTGCCTGAGCCCCCGTCCCGTGCCCGCCAGCCCGGCCCGAGTCCTGGCCGCCCGCCTCGTCAATGACGTCCTCCTGGAGGGCCGCAGCCTGACCGCGGCCATGGGCGCGCAACGGGACAAGCCCGCCCCGGGCGATCCCCGAACCCTGGCGGCGGCCCAGAGCCTGGCCTACGGCACCCTGCGCCGGGCGGGTCGCCTGCGCTTTTTCCTGGCCGCCCTCGCCGGCCGGCCCCTGGCCCCCCCCGAACTGCTGGGCCCCCTGCTGGTGGGCCTGTTCGAGCTGGATACGGAGGCCTGCCCCGCCTATGCCGCCGTGAACGAGACCGTGGCCATGGTGGGGCGGGACCACCCCCGGGCCCGAGGCTTCGCCAATGCCCTGCTGCGCAATTTCCAACGTCGTCGGGCAGCCCTCGAAGGGCGCGCCCAGGAGGAGGACGAGGCCCGCTGGAATTTCCCCGCCTGGTGGCTGCAACGGTTGAAGGACGCCTACCCGGCCCGGTGGCAGGACATCGTCACCACCCAGAACGGCCACCCTCCCATGACCCTGAGGGTCAACCGCCGGCGCGTGGACACCACCGCCTACGCCGACCTGCTGCGGGCCGCCGGCCATGCCTGCCGGCAGACGGGCCCCCAGGCCCTCACCCTGGAGAAGCCCGTGCCCGTGGGCGAGCTGCCCCACTTCGCCGACGGCTGGGTCTCCGTCCAGGACCTGGGCGCCCAATGGGCCGCCCCCCTGCTGGACTGCACCGATGGCATGCGCGTGCTGGACGCCTGCGCCGCCCCCGGCGGCAAGACCGCCCACCTGCTGGAACTCCACGATCTGCGCCTGACGGCCCTGGACAGCGATGCCCGGCGCCTGGCCCAGGTCACCGACACCCTGGGCCGCCTGGACCTGCAAGCCCAGGTGCGGGAGGCGGATGCCGGCGCCCCTGACACCTGGTGGGACGGCATCCCCTTCGACCGCATCCTGCTGGATGCCCCCTGCACCGCCTCGGGGGTGGTGCGCCGGCATCCGGACGGCAAATGGCTCAAGCGTGCCGAAGATATGCAACAGCTTGCCCGGGAACAGGCCCGACTTCTGGATGCGCTGTGGCCCCTGCTGATGCCGGGTGGCAAAATGCTCTATGCCACATGCAGCCTGTTCCGGGCGGAGAACCAGGAACAGATAAGCGCTTTCCTGACCCGTCATCCGGAGGCTCGCCCCGACCCCATCACGGTGCCCGGCCATGGTGATGGAAGCGACTCATGCCAATTGCTGCCCGGACCGGAGATGGATGGTTTTTTCTATGCACGCTTGCTCAAGACGTAGCTTTTTGCGCGCCGGCCTGGTGGTGCTGGCGGCGCTATGGGGCTTGGGCATTTCCACCGCCAGGGCGGACGGCATCGCCCTGGCCCAGCTGGATGTCACCCAGAAGGGCGAATTCTTCCAGCTGTCCGGCCATTTCGACATCCAGCTCTCCAGCACCATGGAGAAGGCCCTGCAGCGGGGCGTGCAGCTCTCCTTCGTGCAGGCCGTGGAGAGCGAACGGGAGCGCGACTACTGGATCGCCGAGGGACTGACGGAACAGGAACGCACCGTCCGCCTGTCCTACAACGCCCTGCTGCGCCAGTACTACGTCACCCTGACCGGCCTTTCCAGCAGCCATGAAAACCTCCAGGACGCCCTGCGCGCCGTGGGGGACCTGCGGGATTGGGCCGTGCTCAACGTCAAGCAGATGAAGAAGAAGTCCCAGTACACGTTCTACGTGCGCATGTACCTGGACATCTCCCAGTTGCCCAAGCCCCTCCAGGTCAATGCCCTGGCCTCCTCCGCCCGCTGGCAGCTGGATTCGGGCTGGCAGGAACGGGAAGTGAAGTACTGAGCTGATGCTCTACCTGGTCGCCATCAGCCTGCTCCTGGGGTCCGTCCTCATCGGGCTGCTGGCCGCCGCCGCCGACAACACCTCCTTCTTCGCCGGCAACCTGCCCCTGCTGCTGGGCATCACGGTGGCCACGGCGGCGGGCCTGGCCATCCTCATCATCTACCAGGCCTTCATCCTGGTGCGCCGCATCCGCGCCGGCGTATTCGGCGCCAAGCTCACCGCCCGCCTGTTCCTCATCATCGGCCTCATGGCCCTGGTGCCCGGCACGGTGGTGTACGGCGTCTCGGTGCAATTCCTCATCAGCTCCATCGAGTCCTGGTTCGACGTGCGCATGGAACGGGCCCTGGAGGGCGGCCTGGCCCTGGGGCGCTCCGCCCTGGAACACGTGCAGCGGGAAGTGGTGCGCAAGAGCGAGAACCTGGCGCAGCAGCTGGCCGAGCTCCCCGCCGTGATCCACGCCAGCCGCCTGGACGAACTGCGGGAAATGGCCGGATTGCAGGAGGCCGCCCTTTACGACGGCAACGGCCGCTTGCTGGGCTTCTCCTCCGGCAGCCGGGGCGGCCTGGTACCGCCACCGCCGGACCAGGGCGCCATCTGGCAGGCCAAGCTGCAGCAGCCCTGGTCCCGCCTGCAGGCCTCCGACAAGGGCGACGGCATCGCCGTGCACGTGGTGGTGCCCGTGAACCTGGTGGCCCTCACCGAGCAGATCCGCATCCTCCAGGTGGTCCATGCCGTGCCGGAGCAGTTGGCGGCGGATGCCCAGCAGGTGGAAAGCGCGCGCCAGAGCTACCAGGAGCTGGATCTCTCCCGCCTGGGACTGAAGCGCCTGTACGGCATCTCCCTCACCCTGGCCCTGGCCCTGGCCCTGTTTTCCGCCTTCACCCTGGCCTTCCTGCTGTCGGAGCGCCTGGCCGCGCCCCTGCGGGCCCTGGCCCGGGGCACCCGCGCCGTGGCCCGGGGCGACTTCACCCAGGTGGCCACCGTGTCCAGCCGCGACGAACTGGGCATGCTCACCGAATCCTTCAACCGCATGACCCGCCAGTTGTCGGACGCCCGCGCCATCGCCGAGGAACGCCAGGACAAGATCCTGGAGGCCAATGCCTATCTGGAGGGGGTGATGGCCAGCGTCACCACCGGCGTGGTCACCCTGGAACACGATCTTTCCGTGCGTCTGGCAAACCCCGCCGCCGCCGCCATCCTGGGGGCATCCCGCCACGACCTGGAGGGGCGTTCCCTGGTTACCTGGGGGGGCGGCGAGCAGGGCAAGGGCCTGGCCGCCTTCGCCGCGGAAATGGCGGAGCATTTCCACGAAAACCCCACCCATGCCTGGCTGGAACAGCTGGAACTGGCGACCCCCTCGGGCAGCCGCATCCTGCTGGCCCGGGGCGCCCCCCTGTCCGCCGGAAACCAGCCCGACTACGTGCTGGTACTGGACGACGTGACCCAGCTCATGCAGGCCCAGCGGGACGCGGCCTGGGGCGAGGCGGCCCGGCGCATGGCCCACGAGATCAAGAACCCCCTGACCCCCATCCAGCTTTCGGCCGAACGCCTGGAGGCCAAGCTGGCGGACCGGCTGGAAGGCACGGCCCGGGACATCCTCACCCGCGCCACCGCCACCATCGTGGGCCAGGTGAACGCCATGAAGGGCCTGGTGGATGCCTTTGCCCAATACGCCCGCCTGCCCTCCCCCAAGATCGAGCGCCTGGACGTCAACGCCCTGGTGCACGAGGTCACCCATCTCTATGAGGAATCGGTGCATCTGGAAACGGCCCTGGCGGAGGGCCTGCCCCCCGTGGCCGGCGATCCCGCCCTGCTGCGCCAGGTGCTGGTGAACCTGATCAAGAACGCCCAGGAAGCCGTGGGGGAGGGCGTCGTGCCCCACATCCGCATCCTGAGCCTGCGCCACGGGGACCACGTGGACCTGTGCGTGGAAGACAACGGCCCCGGCTTCCCCGAGGAACTCAAGGGCCGCATGTTCGAACCCTACGCCACCACCAAACCCAAAGGCACGGGACTGGGCCTGCCTGTGGTAAAAAAGATCGTAGAGGAACACCATGGCAGTATCACGGTTACCAACATGGAAAACGGTGGCGCCCAAGTCTGCGTGCGTCTGCCGGCGCTGATCGATAAGGAAGAACAAGATGTCTGAAATCCTGGTGGTGGATGACGAACCCGGCATCCGCGAACTCATGCGGGAAATCCTGGAGGAGGAGGGCTACGAGGTGCGCATGGCCGAGAACGGCGTGAGCGCCCGCAACGCCCTGGAGGACAAGGTGCCCGACCTGGTGCTGCTGGACATCTGGATGCCGGACGTGGATGGCGTCACCCTGCTGAAGGAATGGAAGACCCAGGGCCGCCTCACCATGCCGGTGGTGATGATGTCCGGCCACGGCACCGTGCACACCGCCGTGGAGGCCACCCGCCTGGGGGCCTTCGACTACCTGGAAAAGCCCATCGCCTACAAGCAGCTGCTGGAAACCGTGAAGAAGGCCCTGGACGCCAAGCCGTCCAAGCCCACCACCACAGGGGACCTCTCCGCCCTGGGCTCGGGGGAGGCCATCCGCCGCCTGGCCCAGCGCCTGAACCTGGCCGTGGCCGCCGGCCTGCCCGTGGTGCTCACGGGAGAGCCCGGCAGCGGCGAGGAACACGCCGCCCGCTACCTCACCCCACCCGACGGCCCCTTCCTGCGGGTGGACGTGCCCGCCACCCTGGCCAATCAGCCCACGGAGATCCTGGCCCAGGCCAAGGGCGGCCTGGTATTCATCCCCGATCTGGCCGAACTGAACGCCATGCAGCAGCGGGGCCTGGTCCTGCTCCTGGGCCGCCGCGCGGAGTTCGGCGCGCGGGTGGCGGCGGCCAGCCAGACCCCCCTGAACGAACTGCTGGCGGAAGGCCGCCTGAGCCAGGAACTGCATGACCTCTTCATCCACGCCGTGGTGGAGATGCCCCCCCTGCGGGAGCGCCGCGAGGACATCGTGCCCCTGGCCACCCGCATGGTGGAGGACGCCTGCGCCCGCCTGCTCATCCCCCCCCGCCACTTCGCGGAAAGCGCCCTCGCGGTGCTGACCGGCCACGACTGGCCGGAAAACCTGACGGAACTGGAAACCATGGCGGGCCGCCTGGCCCTGGCCGGTGGCGACGCCCCCATCGAGGCGGCGGAGGTGAAGACCATCCTGGGCCCCGGCAAGAAGTCCGGCCACGCCAGCGGCATCGACCTCATGCTGCACCTGCCTCTCAAGGACGCCCGGGACCAGTTCGAGAAGGCCTACCTGGAAGCCATGCTGGAGGAATGCCACTGGGGCATGAGCCGGGCGGCGGAACGGGCCGGCCTGGACCGCACCAACCTCTACCGCAAGGTGAAGCAGCTGGGCATCGAGGCGCCGGCCAAGGACAAATGATGCGGGAAACGGGAAACGGGACTCGCCGCTGCGCGGCATCAAGGGAAACGTGCCCCTCGCCCCCTCGCCGCACCCATGTGCTGGCGTTTAGCGTTTCCCGTTTCCCATTTCCCGTTTCCCGAATTACACGGCCATGAAAATCATCATTCTCGGCGCCGGCCAGGTGGGCTCCAACCTGGCGGAACACCTGGTGCGGGAAGGCAACGACCTCACCGTGGTGGACCTGGACGCGGACAAGCTCGCGGCCCTCCAGGACCGCTTCGACCTGCGCACCGTCTGGGGCCAGGCTTCCCACCCTTCCATCCTGCGCCAGGCCGGGGCCGACGACGCCGACATGCTGGTGGCGGTGACCCTCAACGACGAGACCAACATCGTAGCCTGCAAGCTGGCGGCCACCCTGTTCAACATCCCCACCAAGATCGCCCGCATCCGCTCCCTGGACTACATGAAGCACCCGGAACTGTTCGGCCCGGAAAACTTCGCCGTGGACCACGTCATCGCCCCGGAGCAGGAGATCACCGACTACCTGAAGAAGCTCATCGACTACCCGGAGGCCCTGCAGGTGGTGGACTTCGGCGCCGGCCGGGCCCGCCTGGTGGCCATGAAGGCCCGGGCGGGCGGCCCCCTGGTGGGCCATGAGCTGCGGGACCTGCAGAAGCACCTGCCCGGCCTGGACGCCCGGGTGGCGGCCATCTTCCGGCGGGACCGCACCATCGTGCCGGAGGGCCGCACCGTCATCCAGAACGACGACGAGATCTTCTTCATCGCCGCCACCGAAAACATCCGCGCGGTGATGAAGGAGATGCGCCGGGCCGACAAGAGCGTACGCCGGGTGATGATCGTGGGCGGCGGCAACATCGGCCGGCGCCTGGCCACCAGCCGGGTGGCGGACTACGAGGGCCAGCTCATCGCCCGCAACAAGCAGCAGACGGAGGCCCTCTCCCGCGGGCGGTAGTGCACACTGGTGCTCACCGGCAACGGCACC
>CAZREY010000108.1:0-7903 GCA_964599015.1 uncultured Thiobacillus sp. | reverse complement strand
ACACCCTGCGTGCCGATAACAAGGGCGTGTTCCAGGCCAGCGTGACCTTGCCGGTCTGCGTCACCGGCCGGCGGGACTGGGTCATGAACCTGTCCGTGGACGGTGCCCAGGTGGCGGTCCCATTTGTCACGGACTTGTAATACGGCGGCGGGCGGGCGCCCCTATAATCGGATCACCCTGCGGGTGCGGGCGCACCGCGCGAGCGGTCAATGAGAAGGATACGAGATGAGCGAACATACCTATAAGCAGTTCGATGCCGATCTGGAAGCCGTGCGGGCGCGCGTGCTGGAAATGGGCGGACTGGTGGAGGAGCAGGTCAACAAGGCGGTGGATGCCCTGATCTCGGGCAATACCGTCCTGGCGGAAGAGGTCATCACCAACGACCACCGGGTCAATGCCCTGGAAGTGGCCGTGGACGAGGCCTGCACCAATATCATCGCGCGGCGGCAGCCCACCGCCGGCGACCTGCGCATGATCCTCACCATCGTCAAGACCATCACGGACCTGGAGCGCATCGGCGATGAGGCCAGCAAGATCGCCCGCACCACCGTGAAGGTGTACGAGAGCGACCGCATGGTCACGCCCCGCTACAACGAGATCAAGTACATGTCCGGGCTGGCCATCAAGATGCTGCGGGAGTCCCTGGATGCCTTCGCCCGCCTGGACGCCTCCTGTGCCGTCAACGTGGCGCGCCAGGACATGGAGGTGGACGAGGAATTCCATCTCATCACCCGCCATCTCATCACCTTCATGATGGAAGACCCCCGCACCATCTCCACCTTCATCGACCTGTTGTTCGTGGTGAAGGCCATCGAGCGCATCGGCGACCACGCCAAGAACATGTCCGAGTACGTGGTGTTCATGGTCAAGGGCAAGGACGTGCGCCACACCTCCATCGAGGAACTGGAGCGGGAAATCATGTAAGGCCCGGGCCCGGCCCGAAAAAAAGCCGGCGTGGTCGCCGGCTTTTTTGTTGGCGCGGATTGCCCGCTCAGTGATGATGGTGGGCCATGCCCCCGCCGGCCATGGCCCGGGCTTCCACCTGCAGTTGCTGTTCCTGGCCGGCGGCGTTGCGCACGGTGAGGGTGACGGGCACCTTTTCCCCATCCCGGACGGGCTGCTTCAGGTCGATGAACATGAGGTGCAGGCCGCCGGGCTTCAGGTTCACCGTCTTGCCCTTGGGCAGGGCGATCTCCTTCACCTGGCGCATCACCATCACGCCACCATCCATCTTCATCATGTGCAATTCCAGGGTGCTGGAGGCGGGGCTGCTGCCCCCCACCAGCTTCATGTCCGCGTCCGCGGTCAGGTCCAGGAAACCGCCGGCCACCTTCTGGCCGGGGGCCGTGGCCCGCACCCAGGCGTTTTCGATTTTGACTGAATCGGCGAAGGCGACTGTGGTCAGGCCCGCCAGGAGGAGGGCGGGAACCAGGGAAAGATGGCGCATGGCGTTTTCCTCGAAGATCAGTTGAAAGCGTAATTCAGCTTGGCCCAGATGAAGCGGCCGGGTTCGTTGACGCGGGTGTTGGTGCCGGCCTCGAAGGTGTTGTCCCGGGCCAGGTGCTCAGAGTAGGTCTTGTCGAAAACGTTGTCGATGCCAGCCGACACCAGCAGCCGTTTGTCCGGCTTGTAGGCTGCGTTCAGGGCCAGTGTGGCGAAGCCGGGGGTGCGGCCGTAGTCCTGGCCGACGATGTTGCCGTAGCCCACGTCCACCCGGTCCTGCTCCGCCGCCATGCGCAACACGCCGCCGAAGGTCCAGGGTCCCGTGGCGTAGTCCAGGCCCAGGCGGCCTTCCAGGGGCGGGGTCTGGGCCAGGGGCACGTTGCGGGTGTCGTTGTCGGCATGCACGTAGGCCAGGCTGCCGCGCAGGGTCCAATGGGGGGCGAAGCGCCAGGCCAGGTCCGCCTCGCCGCCGTAGCGGGTGGCATCGACGTTTTCCGCGCAGCCGTTCATGTTGGCGCAACCGGCGATACCGTTGGCGCGGGTAAGGATGTAGTTGTCGACCTTGGCATAGAAGATGGAGACGGAGCCCGAGATGGCCTTGTTCTTCCAGAGCAGGCCGGTATCCAGCTGGGTGGTCCTTTCCGGATTCAGGTTACTGACGGCGGAAAGGCCGATCTTGTTGACCGCTTCCCAATAGTCCATGGGCCGCTGGTTGTGGCCCAGGCCGAGGTAGAACGTGGAGGCCGTGTTTGCCGGACCCGACAGATCCTGCTCATAGCGGGCGAAGCCGGAGACCAGGTCCCGGTCGGCACCGGCCACGAATACGCCGGCGTTGTAGCGGGTGGCGTCCCAGCTGTCGTGGCGCAGGCCGCCGATGATGCGCCGGCTGTCCGCCAATCGATGGGTCAGCTCTCCGAACAGCCCGGTGGTGGTGCTTTCGTAGTCCTTGGCGCGGGCCACGCCCACATAGGCCTGGGCAAGGGCCAGACTGGTGTTCATCCTGTTGCGCAGCGTGTGTTCATCGTCGCGCCAGTCCGCTCCCAGCTTCAGTATGTTCTTTTCGCCCAGGTTCAGGTCGGCGGAGACGCGGGCACCGTTGGTGTCCCGGTCGGGGTTGCTGACCGAGCAGCTGTTGTCCGCCCCCGCTCCACAGTTGGCATTGGTGCGCAGGCTGTAGTTGTCCATCACGTGGTCGATGTAGGTGTGGTACAGCCGGACGGACAGCTTGCCAACCAGGGGGGTGATGCTGTCCTTTTCCAGGGTCAGGCCGTAGGTGTCCCGGTCGAACTTCACGCCGTCCATGGTGCGGTCCGCATAGGCGGCCTCGGCCTTGCTGGCGGTGTAGTCCAGGTCGATGCGGGTGTTCGCATCGGGACGGTAGCCGGCCAGCAGAGTGGCGCTCTGACGCTTATAGAAGGAATGTACCTCGCTGCCGTCGCCGTCCTCGTAGTCACCCGATTCCGCATGGGTCAGGGTGGCCTCGAAGTGGGCCTTGTTGGTGACGACCTTACCCGCCGCCGCAAGATCGACGCGCTCCCATGCACCTGCCAGGAGACTGACATCCGCGGATTTCCCGGGCTCCAGGTGGGCCCGGTCGCGCTCGAACAGCACCACGCCCGCAGCATTGCCGTTGCCATGGGCCACTGTCTGGGGCCCCTTGATGACGGTGACCTTGTCGAAGGTCTCCGGGAAGACATAGGCCGTGGGCGGGTCCATGCGCATGCCGCAGCCGCCGTGGAAGTCGGCCCCGTCCAGCAGGATGTTCAGGCGGGAGCCCGCCAGGCCCCGCAGCACCGGGTCGCCATCGGTGCCGCCCTTGCGGATCATGGTGAAGCCGGGGGTGTTCTTCAGGAAGCTGGCGCCGTCATTGGCGGGCACCGGCTGCTGTGGCGCCCTGGGGTCCAGTTCCACGGTCAGGGGGTGCAGCATGCGCGGCGCGGTGACCACGATCTCGTCCAGGGTGGCGGGGGTTTCCGCGAAGGCGGGGGAGGCCGCCAGAAGCAGGGCCAGGGGCTTGAGTTTCATATTGGGATTTTGTTGTCATGAATCCGAACGATGGTAGAAAACCCATGGGCCCAGGTGAATGCGGCAAATTGCCGCACTGAAACAGCGGCGGCCAAAAAAATGGCCCGCATGGCGGGCCTGGAAATACGTTAAACGTATGGAAGCGAGGTGAAGGGTATCCCGGGCCGGGCTTGGCGGACATGCGGCATGTTGTCGCAGGGCAGGGGTCGTGCGCTGGATACAATGCTGGCATGAAGCTTCGATTCACGCCGACTTCTTCCCGTCCGCGGGGGGATGGCCGCAGGCCGCCGCCCGCCGAGGCACTGGGCCTGCTGTTGGGGGTGCGTGTGGCGCTCATCCTGGGAGAATCCGCGTTGCTGGCCCTCGCAGCCACGTTGCTGGGTGCCCGTCTGCCCTGGGTGCCCCTGTTGGCTCTGCTGGCCCTGCACGGGGCTTTGCTGGCCTGGGGTCTTGCCGTGCGGGGCCGGGGCCTCTCCTTCGCGGAAACCGCCCTGCAGCTGGCCACGGATGCCACCCTGCTGGGCGGGTTGGTGTATTTCACCGGCGGCTACGCCAACCCCTTCATCTCCCTACTGCTGGTGCCCCTGATCCTGGGGGCCGTCTTCCTGCCTCCCCGCCTGGCCTGGGGGCTGGCTGCCTGGGTGGGTCTGATCTACACCCTGCTCATGTCCTACTACCATCCCCTGGCTTTGGAAGTCTCGCCCGAGGTGGCGGTGCACCTGCACCTCCAGGGGATGTGGTTCAACTTCCTGCTCACCGCCGGGTTGGTGGCGGCCTTCACCGGCGCCTTGGCGACGGCCCTGCGGCGCCGGGACGCGGCCCTGGCCCTGGCCCGGGAGCAGCGGCTGCGGGATGAACAGCTTTTCGCCCTGGGCCTCCAGGCCGCCGCCGCCGCTCACGACCTGGCCACGCCCCTGGCCTCGGTGCGCCTGACCCTGGACGACCTGCGGGAGGATTTCTCCGGCGACGAAGACCTGTCGCCGCCCCTGAACCTGATGGCCGGCCAGTTGCAGCGGGTGGAGGTGGTGCTGGCCCGTCTGGGACAGGCGGCCCGTTCCCGGGAGACGGTGGCGGGGCCGGCCCTGCCGGCGCGCCAGTGGCTGGTCCGGACCCTGGAGCGCTGGGGGCTGCTTCACCCCCAGGCCCGTGTGGAACTGGTGGCGGGGGTTGAACTGCCTGATCTGGAGGACGATCCGGTGCTGGAGGCGGTGGTCATGACCCTGCTCAACAACGCGGTCGAGGCCTCTCCCGGCCAGGTGACCCTGGGGGCCCGGGTGCATGGGGACTTCCTGCGGGTGGAGGTGGCGGATACGGGCCCCGGCCTGGGGGGCAAACCGGCCGGCTGGGGCGTGGGTCTGGACCTGGCCCAGGCGGCCCTGACCCGTCTGGGGGGGCGGCTGGAGTTGTGGAACCGGCCCCAGGGCGGCGTGGTGGCCCGGGCCGATCTGCCCCTGGCGGGTGAGGCCGCGTGATGGCTGCCTGGCGCGTGCTGGTGGTGGACGACGACCCGGTCTATGCTCAGACCCTGGCCCGCGCCCTGGCCCGGCGGGGCCACCAAGCGGAAACGGCGTCGAACGGGGCCGCCGTGATGCGTGCCATGGAAGGCCCCCCCTTCGACGCGGTGATCCTGGACCTGCGCCTGGCCACGGAGTCAGGCCTGCATCTCATCGCCCCCATGAAGTCGGCCTGGCCGCAGGCTCGCATCCTGCTGCTGACGGGCTATGCCAGCATCGCCACGGCGGTGGAGGCCATCAAGTTGGGGGCCACCCACTATCTGGCCAAGCCGTCAGGGGTGGAGGAGATTCTGGCGGCCCTGGGGCGGGCGGAAGGGGATGCGGACACGGCTCTGCCGGAGGCGCCCCTGTCGGTGGACCGTCTTGAATGGGAACACATCCAGAGGGTGCTGGCGGAACATGACGGCAACCTGTCCGCCACGGCCCGGGCCCTGAAAATGCACCGCCGCACCCTGCAGCGGAAGCTGGCCAAGCGGCCGGTCAGGGAATAGCGCCGCTTACAGCGTTTCCAGGGTGAGGCTGCGGTTGGTGTAGATGCACAGGTCGGCGGCGATGCCCAGGGACTCCCGCACGATGGCCTCCGCCGGCAACTCGGTGTGGTCCAGCAGGGCCCGTGCGGCGGACTGGGCGTAGGCGCCGCCGCTGCCGATGGCGGCGATGCCGTATTCCGGCTCCAGCACGTCGCCGGCGCCGGTGATCACCAGGGTGCTTTCACGGTCCGCCACGATGAGCATGGCCTCCAGGCGGCGCAGCATGCGGTCCGTGCGCCAGTCCTTGGCCAGTTCCACGGCGCTGCGCACCAGATGGCCCTGGTGCTTTTCCAGCTTGGCCTCGAAGCGCTCGAACAGGGTGAAGGCGTCCGCCGTGCCGCCGGCGAAGCCTGCCAGGATGCGTTCCTGATAAAGGCGGCGCACCTTGCGGGCGCTGGCCTTGATGACGATATTGCCCAGGGTGACCTGGCCGTCGCCGCCCATGGCCACGGACTCGCCCCGGCGCACGGACAGGATGGTGGTGCCGTGGTATTGCTCCATTACGCGCGTTTCCTCGGGATGATGGTGGCGAACTGGTTCACGCCGACGATCTGTAGCAGGGTGTTCACCAGTTCGTTGCCGTCCTTGAAGGTCACATGGCAACCGCCCTGGCTCAACTCGATGAGCAGTTCCAGCAGCATGCCCACCACGGCGAAGTCGATACGCCCCAGGTCCGACATGTCCACTTCCACCTGCTTCCTGCCCTCGGCAAAGCGCTTGAGTTCGCGAATCTGTGCGTCGGTGCCGGGGCCGATGGCACCGGTCAGGCGGAATACGTTCTCACGTTGGGGGGCGACGTCCGCATCTCCGCCCTCAACCCGGGAGGGCAGGGGCAGGGGCGGTTTGTAGGCGGGAGGGGAGACCTCGAAGGCCATGGCGTAGTCCAGGGCCACGGTATCGAATTCCTCTTCCTTGCCCATGAGGCGGAGTACTTCCATGAGGAAGAACCAGGCCGGTTCATTGAGCTGGTTCACCTGCCGCGCCGCGTCCAGGCGCACGGCGAAGCCGGGGCCGCCGATCAATTCGATGGGCTTCCGCATTTCGTGGAGGCGCGCGATTTCGCCCAGGATCGCCCGGGCGGTCTCCTCGTCCGGGGTCTGGAGCCGGGTGATGTCCAGGCGCACATAGGGGGCATGGGCGGCATCCTGGAAGAACTTGGGCTGCTTCACCCGTTCCATGCTGCCGTATTTCTCGCTGTAGGCCATGAGCGGGACGGGCTGGGCCGGCGCGGGGGCCTGGCTCCGGGGATGCCAGGTGGGCGGGGAACGTTCAAATTTCACCGCGTAGTCCACGGCCGCATCCTCGAAGGGCTCCCGCTGGCCGCTGGCTTCGTAGAGGTCGAAAAGCATGTGCCAAGGCAGGGGGTCCCGGCAGTCCGGGTGGTCCAGCAGGTAGCGGTTCAGGAGTGTGGCAGTTTCGCCGATCTTGCCGTTGGCGAACAGAACGGAGGCTTCCTCGAATTCGGGCGCCAGGCCGCCCACCGCCTCCAGCACTTCGATACCGGTGTCTTCCTGGGCCTTGGGCTGGACGGTGGTATAGGCCGGGCCCTGGCTGGCGTCAGGCTGGCCTTCCTTGAGGAAGGCCATGAGCTCGTCGGATTTGTTCTTGCGGAAGAAGGAGAACACGCTTTTTGCCCGGTCCCTGGAATGATTCTGTCAAATAACAATATATATGGTTTGATCATTCAATGACTTGCCTGCCGACACTATGCGCCTGATCACGGCGGGGGGACAGGGTCGTGCCCGCCCGGGTGCAGGGGGTGGCATCGGCCTATCCGCCGCAGGGCCATCCAGCCGCCTTTCAGGGCGCCGTGCTTTTCCACCGCTTCCCTGGCGTAATGGGAGCAGGTGGGGGTGAAGCGGCATTGGTTGCCGATGAAGGGGGACAACGCCAACTGGTAGAGGCGGATCAGGGCGATGAGGATGCGCTGGGCGGGATTCATGCGTGCAACGGCTGGCGACGGTATCGGGGGGCCACCCGCTCGGCGGTCCGGAGGTCTTCCTGGGTATTGATGTTCAGGAAGGCGTAAGGGTCGTCGCCGAAATACAGGGTCTCGTGGGGGTGGCGCTCCTGCCAGGCCTGGACCTGGCGTCCGCCGCCGGCCACGAAATCCTCCAGGTCGGACATCAGATCCCGATGGACCAGCATGATGGCGAAATGGGTGCCGGATTCATCCGCCACCCGGACCAGTGGGGTGTGTCCCGCCAGGGCCTGGTCATGGAGACGCATGACCAGATCCAGGGGCAGGAAGGGCACGTCGCAGGGCACGCACAGCAGCCATTCCTGCCGCGCCGTGCGCGCGGCGGCCAGGAGGCCTGCCAGGGGCCCGGGCTGGTCCGGCAGGTGGTCCGGCACCACGGTGTGGCCTAGGGCCGCATAGGCGGACAGGTT
>CAZREY010000107.1:5807-7920 GCA_964599015.1 uncultured Thiobacillus sp. | reverse complement strand
GGGCGCCAGGGCGTTGCCCAGCAGGATGGCGTACATGACGCCTTCGGTGAGGCCGCCGAAGTAGCGGATCACCACCGTCACCACGCCGATGACCGCACCGTAGATCCACACACCCAGGGGGGTCACCGGCGAAGTGACCATGTCCGTGGCCATGAACACGGCCCCCAGCATGAGGCCGCCGGACAGCAGCACGAACAGGGGATCCGGGTAGCGGGCCGGATCGATGATCTGGAACAACCAGGCCACCAGGGCGGCGGAGCCCAGCACGGCCACGGGGATGCGCCAGTCCAGGAAGCGCCGGGCCGCCAGGTAGATGCCGCACACCAGGATGAGGATGGCGGACGTCTCGCCCACGGAAGCGGTGGCGGCGCCGCTGAGGAAATCCTGCAACTGGGTGAGCTGGTTCTCGAACTTCCACCTGGCCAGGGGCGTGGCCTGGGACATGCCGTCCAGCATCCGGGCCTTCACCCAGCCGGAGATATCCGGCGGCGTCATCAGCGGCAGGGTGAAGGTGGTGGGGATGAAGCTGGTGAAGCGCTCCGGCAGGTAGGCCGGCACCCAGGTGGTGATGGACACGGGAAAGGCGGCCTGGACAAAGGCCCGCCCCACCAGGGCCGGGTTGAACACGTTGTAGCCCATGCCGCCGAACAGGGCCTTGCCCAGGGCGATGGCGGCGAAGGCGGCCACAGCCCCCATCCACAGGGGAAAGGAGGGCGGCAGCACCAGGGCCAGCAGCAGGCCGGTGATGGTGGCACTCCAGTCCGTCAGGGTGCTGGCGGTGCCGGACATCCAGTTGAAGAACCGTTCCGTGGCCAGGCAGGTGCCGGTGACGACGATGGTGAGGGCCAGCACGGACAGGCCATATTGCCAGAAGGAAAAGGCCAGGATGGGCAGCAGGGCCAGCACCACGTTGAGCATGATCCGCTCGACGCTGACGTCGCGCTTCACATGGGGTGCGGTGCGCAGTTCGGTGAGGGGACTGCTCATGTCAGTACGCGCCGGGCTGTTCCCGAGCGGGCCGCCCTCCCGCGGGGGGCAGTGGGCGGAGGGGGCTTGGGGACTGTTTCATCTTGGTCAGGCGTGGATGATGGGCTTCATCTCATGGCGGTACGGCATCATCAACGCTTCCTGGTGATCGGTCCAGGCCCGCAGCAGGCGATCCAGCTCCCGGGGGTTGGGACGGCGGCCGGCCAGGGGCGCGGAGGCATCGGCCAGCTTGCGGCAGCAGGCGAAGAAGCGGGCATAGACCGGGTCATGATCGCCCCCCGCCAAGTAGCCGCATTCCCCCTGCCCCAGGGCAATGGCCGCCGCCTCCACGCGGCTGTCATACAAGTAGAAGAGCTCCGGGAAATGGAAATGCAGGTACTTGGAGGCCAGGGAACGGGCCTGCTCGGTGGCGATATCGTCGAACACATCCATGACCCGCTTGTGCAGTTCGAACACCAGGGCGGGGTCGATCTGCTCAGCGGTGGTCAGGCCCGCGAACCATCGGTCCACGCCGGACCGGCCCAGGCGCAGGGCGGCGAATTCGGGAGAGACTTCAGCCACCTTGAGCCCGTTGTCGGCGCACAGCCCCAGGATCAGGCGCAGCTTGTCGGCCACGATCTCGTTGTGGAAATGGTGCCGGTGCAGGAAGCACAACTCGTAGAGTGCGCGGGTGCGCACGTCCTGCACGGACCGGGCCAGGGTATCGGTGATGAATTCTCGGGTGAGGATGGAGTTCATGGGCATATCCCCGGCGGCCGTGGTGATCAGGCCGCCCTCTCTCTCAGGATGCCCTTGGCCACGCGGAACTGCTGCACCAAGGGAATGTTGGAAGGGCAGACGAAGGTGCAGCAACCGCATTCGAAACAGTCGCCCAGGTGGTACTCGGCACCCATCGTTTCATATTCCGCCTTGCCGGCCAGCATGCCCAGCATGGAGGGGTTCAGGCCCATGGGGCAGGCCTTCAGGCACTCGCCGCACTTGATGCAGGGCTTGGGCTGGCGGTTTTCCTCCGCCTGCACATGGCGGCCGTCGAACACCAGGATGCCGGACACGCCCTTGGTGACGGGCACATCCAGGGAGGCCACCGCCTGGCCCAGACGCCAAGCGGTGAACCGACCCGCCCCCA
>CAZREY010000107.1:4879-5797 GCA_964599015.1 uncultured Thiobacillus sp. | reverse complement strand
CTGACCCATCATGGGCCCGCCCAGGATGATTTCCCGCTCCGTCACGTCCGGAGCGCCGGCCCAGGCCAGCACATGGCGCATGGGCGTGCCGATGGGCACCCAGTAGTCGCCGGGCCTGGCGATGCCGGGGCCGGTGACGGTCACCACCCGCTCGGTGAGGCCGTGGCCCAGGGGCAGCAGGCGGCCCATCATGGCCAGGGTACCCACGTTGTTCACCACCACGCCCAGCTCGGAGGCCCGCTTGCCCGTGGGCACGTCCAGGCCCAGCAGGGCGTGGAGCAGCATCTTCTCGGCCCCCTGGGGGTACTTGGTCTTCACCGCCCGCACGCTGATGGAGCCGTCCGCGGGCAACTTGCGGCGGATGGCCTCCACCGCGTCCAGCTTGTTGTCCTCCACGCCGATGACCGCCTTCTCCGCCCCCACGGCGCGCATGGCGTAGCCAATGCCCGTGAGCAGTTCGTCGGTCAGTTCCAGCATCATGCGGTGGTCGCAGGTGAGATAGGGTTCGCACTCGCAGCCGTTCACCACCAGGGTGTGCACCCTCCCCTCCCTGGGCGGGGTGATCTTCACGTGACTGGGGAAGGCCGCGCCCCCCAGGCCCACCAGGCCCGTGTCCCAGACCGCCTGGACGATTTCCTGGGGAGTCAGGGCATCCATGTCCCGGCATTGACCCCACCCCTCGCCCCAGCCCATTTCCTGGACGGAGCCTTCGTAGACGCGGATGACGATGCTGTCCACCCAGGCCCCCTGGGCGGTGGGCCGCGGCTCGACGGCCTCCACCACGCCGTCCGCCGGCGCGTGGATGGGCACGGACATGAAGCCATCCGCCCGGGCGATGGGTTGACCGCGTAGAACCTCCTGGCCGGGCCGGACGATGGGCACTGCCGGCTTGCCGATGTGCTGCGTGATGGGGAGGGT
>CAZREY010000107.1:0-4869 GCA_964599015.1 uncultured Thiobacillus sp. | reverse complement strand
TGCGCGGCGCAAACGGCAACCGACGGATCGGTGTGCCGGCAGTGCTCTTGTTGCCCGCGGGGTGGACCCCGTGGGCGAAGGTGTGACGCCAGAAGGACAGGCTGGGGAGATGGGTGGGCAAGCCGGCCAGCCAGCCGCCGACGGGGCGGCCGGATTCCGTGCCTTTGCGGTCCGCGCTACCCATGGCGGCGGCCATCCCGGGCATCAATTGAACTTGGCCGCACGGGCGATGAGCTTGTCGATGCCCGGCTCGCCCATGTTCCAGGGGGTGCCCGGATGGATGCAGCCCGCGGTGCACTTTTCCGCCGCCTTCACCAGGTTGGCAAAGGTGGTGCCCTGGGGATTGATCACCACCACCTGCTTCTGGTCGTTGTACTGGAAGGCCTTGGGTGCCAGGTTGGTGCACTCGTCGCAGGCTGTGCATTCCGGGGTCTCGATCCACACGGGCTCGTAGCCGTCGGCATTGGCGGCCGGGCGGCCCGAGGCCACCGGCGCGGGGGCGCCGGCAGCGGGCATGGGGGCATCCACCGCCACGCCGCCGCCGAAGGCGGCCAGGCTGGCGGACAGCTTCTGCACCAGCTCGGCCCGGGCCCGGTCGGCGATGGCTTCCTCATCCACGGCGGGGCGATCCAGGCCGGCCACGTTCTTCAGCTGTTTCCAGAAGTTCAGCCGCTCGATGCAGGACTTCACCAGTTCCTGGGACACGATGACCCGCATCAGGCGGTTCTTCTTGTCCACGGCCCAGATGTAGGGGAACTTGCCCTCCCGGTCGTCCTCGTTCAACTCGAGGAAATCGGACAGCAACACCATGTCGTCGTTCCAGGTTTCCGGCGGGGCCTTCTTGAACTGCTTGGCGAAGCGGCCTTCCGTGAGGGCGAAGTCGGCGAAGGTGAAGGGCAGCACCATCTTCTGATCAACGCCCTCCTCATCCTTGTAGGCCAGGGTGTACTCGGGCCAGTCCGTCTCCATGGACGGGTTGCCTTCCAGGGACACGCACTCGCTGAAGGTGACCCCCAGGTCCGGGTCGTACCTGAACAGGGGGTAGGCCCGGGATTCCACCGCCATCTTGGACTGCTCCACGGAGCGGTCGTCGCCCACGCCGTGCTCCACCGGACAGACGGCATAGATGTTGAACAGGGCGGGACGACGGGAGTTGAGGCCCTCGATGTAGCCCTCGATGAGGTGGGTGGGGCTGGAGATGGCGCCCTGGAGCACGTAGCTGGTGCGGTGGGCCATGCCGATGAGGCTCATTTCCTTGCGCACCTCCTGCTTGCCCTTTTTCGCCTTGCCATAGGGAGACATGTCCGCCACCTGGCCGATGAAGGTGGAGGTGGCGGCCTGGCCGCCGGTGTTGGAATACACCTGGGTGTCCACCACCAGGATCTTGACGGGCTTGCCGGTCATGAGGGCCCGGGACAGGTTCTGGAAGCCGATGTCGTACATGGCGCCGTCGCCGCCGATGGCCACCACGGGCGGGCACAGCTTCCATTCCTCGTCGCTGAACCGCTCCCAGGTGAAGTGGGTGAAGAAGCCGTCCTGCTCCTCGGGGTTGTAGCCCTTCTCCAGCTCGATCTCGGCCATGCGCACGGCCTTGAAGCCTTCCGCCATCTTGGCCATGTGGCCCTCGAACAGGCCCAGGGCCACGGAGGGCGAGTCCTGGAAGAGGTGGGAGGTCCAGGGGAAGGGGTACGGGTTGTAGGGGAAGGTGGAACCCCACACAGAGGTGCAGCCGGTGGAGTTGACGATGCCCATCTCCGCCCGGCCCCGCTTGGTGGGGCCCTCCACGTAGCGCCAGCGCAGGTCCTTCAGCTTCTCCAGCAACTGGCTGGCCCACTTGAGCCACTGGGGATCGATGGGCTGCCCTGCGCTGCGGGCGGAAAGCTGCTGGGACAGGGCCGCCAGGGTCAGGTCGTGGCCCTGGTTGGCGTCCACCGCTTCCATCACGGCCCGGGTGTCGGTGAAGTCCACGCTCTCGGTGAGCTTCATGCGGATGTGCTTCTCCAGGCCCATGACCAGCCCGTCTATCTTCTCCACGAAGGTCTTGACCCGGGGTTGCATCAGGGCCGTGACGGTGCTGGTGAACAGGTGGATGGCGGTCTTCTCGCCGCAGCCCAGGCAGGCGCCGTCGCCGCAAGCCATGGAGGCATAGTTGTGCTTGTCCAGCAGCAGGGTCTCCAGGGCGCCTATCTTCTCGTCCAGGTCATCGATGCGGCTGAACTTGGCGGGGGTGCTGGGCAGGTCCAGCCAGAACTTCCAGTCCCGACGCAGCACTTCGATGGATTCCGTGGTCTGGGTCACCATGCGCAGGGCGTCGTCCTCGCACACCTCCACGCACAGCTTGCAACCCTTGCAGGTATAGGGATTGACGGTGATGGAGAACAGGCCGCCGGCACCCTTGGCCTTCTTCTCCCGGGTGGTCCAGTAGGGCTTGGTGGCGGCGAACTTGAAGCCGCCCAGGGCTTCCTTCAGCAGTTCGAACTCGCCGGACAGGCGCTCCCGGTCCTCGCCCTGGGCCGGATCCTCGGCGAAGGTCTCGGCCACGGCCTGGTCGAACAGGGCGCCCACGTCCACGCCATCCTTCTCCAGCTTGCCCTTGAGCTTCTTCTCGATGGTGCGGCTGGCCTTGCGCAGGAAGCGGGTGGGCCGGCCGCCCAGCTCGATCCTCTGCACGGCGGTGTTGAGGATGTCCGCCACGTCGGACACCAGTCCGGGGATGGCGGAGTCCGGGCACTCGGTGTAGCAGTTGCCGCAGGCGGTGCAGTTCTCGGCGATCCACTCCGGGTGCTCGAAGCGGATCTGGGTCATGTCCCGGAACACGCCGGTGACGGCGGGAATCAGGGCCATGCCCATGAAGGGGTCCACCAGGTTGTCGGAGCCCTTGCCGGCGGCGTAGAAGCTGCCGGTGGCCTCCCAGAAGTGGTGGATGTCGGCGGGCTTGAAAGACTTCTCGCCGTCGCCTTCGGGCTGTTCCTTCAGCATCACCGGCAGGCTGGGGGCGGTCTTGGCGGCCGCCTGGCGGACGCCCACCTTCTTCACCTCGGCGGGGATCTCGTGCAGTTCCTCGTAGCCCCGCTTCACCACCCGCAGGTTGTCGTCCACCACCCGCTTGCCCTTTTTGCCGAACTTGGCGTTGAGCTGGTTCTCGATGGCGGTGAACAGGGAAGCCTCGTCCAGGCCGGCCCGCCGCATCACGTCGGAGGCATGGAAGAAGGCGCCCTGGAAGGCGTTGCCCTGCATGCGCAGCTGCAGGTCCGGGTTGCTGGCCTCTTCCCGGGCAATCTTGAAGGCATCCAGATAGAACACGCGGATGCCGTTGTCGGCGATGAACTTCTGGGCATGCACCGGGAAGCTGGCCCACACGGCCTCGGAGCTGTCCAGGTTGCTCTGGATGATGAACACGCCGCCCTTGGCCAGGCCGCCCACGGCATTGGTGTGGCCGAACACGGAGGGGTCGGGGGACAGCACCACGTCCACATTGGTGTATTCGCAGTTGATGCGGATGGGCTCCGGCGCCGCCGACAGGTAGTAGGTGGTGGGCATGCCCTTCTTCTCGGAGCCGTACTTGGGGTTGGCCTTGATGTCCCAGCCCAAGAGCTCGTACAGGGTCATGGCCAGGTTCTTGCCGGTGGTCACGGCGCCCCAGCCGCCCACGGAGTGCATGCGCACGGCGATGGCCTTCTCGGGCAGCAGGTTGGGGTTCACCGAGCCCTTGAGGGCCATCGACTGGATGCGGGGATAGGCCGCCTGGAGTTCCTGCTGGCGGATCTCCTGCTTGGGGTTGGCGCTCTGGTCGCGCACGAAGTCCACGGACAGGTAATAGAAGGGCCGCCTGGCGCCGCCGGGCAGCATGTTCTCCACCGCCGCCACCAGACCCTCGGGTTGCAGGTCCCGGGAACCCAGGCCGTAGCAGCCGGAATACAGGCGGGGCATGTCCTTGGCGGAGGCGTAGCTGGCGTAGCCGGCGTAGGGTTTATCCCCTTCGGCGACGGCGTTTTCCAGGCACTTGGTGACGCAGGCCCGCACCTCCCGCATGAGGGGCAGGTCCTCGGACAGGGGCTGATCGGTGCGCTCCAGCACGGCCACGCCCTTCCTGCCCTTGAGCACATGGCCCAGCACGTCGCCCGGGAAGGGGCGGAACAGGGTCATGTTCACCACCCCCACCTTGATCTTCTTCTCCTGGCGCAGCCAGTCGGCCACGGCCTCGGCCTGCACGCACATGCTGCCCTGGCCCAGGATGAGGTATTCGGCGTCGTCGCAGCGGTAGGTCTCCACCCGGTCGTAGCGGCGACCGGAAAGCTCGGTGAATTCCGCCATGCAGCGGTCCATGATCTCCGGAATGTGCTGGAAGAAGTAGGGACGCTGGGCCGCCACGGTCTGCATGTAGGCGTCCTGGTTGGCCACGGCGCCTGAAACCATGGGCATGTCCACGTCCCAGATGGCGGGCACCCGGCGACGCCTGGGGCCGTAGATCAGCTTCTGGGCGGGGGTGGGGGTGTCGATGATGTCGTCCGCCTTGCCCAGGTATTCCTCCACGAAAGCCTTCTCCGGCACCAGCACGGGCTCGATGAGGTGGGTGGTGAGGAAGCCGTCCATGCCCACGATGGCGGGGGTGAGGGACAGTTCGGCGGTCTTGCGGGCGATCATGTTCAGGTCCGCCGCCTGCTGGGCATTCTTGGCGAACACCTGGATGAAACCCGTGTCGTCCACGCAGTGGTAGTCGTCATGGCCGCAGTGCACGTTCAGGGTGGCCTTGGTGATGGCGCGGCAGCCCATGTTGAGCACATAAGGCAGGCGCTTGCCCACGGCGCCGTACAGGGATTCATGCATGAAGGCCACGCCCTGGGCGGAAGAGAAGTTGGTGGCGCGCAG
>CAZREY010000106.1:0-7961 GCA_964599015.1 uncultured Thiobacillus sp. | reverse complement strand
CGACGAGGTGGACTCCATCCTCATCGACGAGGCCCGCACGCCGCTGATCATCTCCGGCCAGGCGGACGACAACGTGGCCGTGTACCAGGCCATGAACGTGGTACCCCCCCGCCTGGAGCGCCAGGAGCGGGACATCAAGGACGACGAGCCCGAGGACAGCCGCCCCGCCGTGGGCGACTACGTGGTGGACGAGAAGGCCCATTCCGTGACCCTCACCGAGCGGGGCCACGAGCGGGTGGAGGCCATCCTCACGGAGATCGGCCTGCTGGCCCCCGGCACCAGCCTGTACGACGCCGCCAACATCACCCTCATGCACCACGTCTACGCCGCCCTGCGGGCCCACGTGCTGTATCACAAGGACCAGCACTACGTGGTGCAGAGGGGACAAAACGGCGACGAGGTGATCATCGTCGACGAGTTCACCGGCCGCCTCATGCAGGGCCGGCGCTGGTCCGACGGCCTGCACCAGGCCGTGGAGGCCAAGGAAGGCGTGGCCATCCAGCGGGAGAACCAGACCCTGGCCTCCATCACCTTCCAGAACTACTTCCGCATGTACGCCAAGCTCTCGGGCATGACCGGCACGGCGGACACCGAGGCCTACGAATTCCAGCAGATCTACGGCCTGGAGACGGTGATCATCCCCACCAACAAGCCCATGATCCGGGACGACAAGAACGACCTGGTGTACCGCACCGCCGAGGAGAAGTGGAAGGCGGTCATCGACGACATCCGCGACTGCCACAAGCGGGGCCAGCCGGTGCTGGTGGGCACCACCTCCATCGAGGTGAACGAGTTCCTCTCCGGCCTGCTGACCAAGGAAAAGCTGCCCCACCAGGTGCTCAACGCCAAGCAGCACGCCCAGGAAGCCCAGGTGGTGGCCGACGCCGGCCTGCCCGGCGCCATCACCATCGCCACCAACATGGCCGGCCGGGGCACGGACATCGTCCTGGGCGGCAGCATCGCCAAGCGCCTGGACATGATCCGCGCCGCCGAGAACCTGGACGACGCCGAGAAGGACCGCCGCGTCGCCGAGGAAAAGGCCCAGTGGCAGCCCCGCCACCAGCAGGTGCTGGATGCCGGCGGCCTGCACATCATCGGCACCGAGCGCCACGAATCCCGCCGCGTGGACAACCAGCTGCGGGGCCGTTCCGGCCGCCAGGGGGACCCGGGCTCCTCCCGCTTCTACCTGTCCCTGGACGATCCCCTGCTGCGCATCTTCGGTGGCGAGCGCCTGAAGGCCATCATGGACCGCCTGAAGATGCCCGAAGGCGAAGCCATCGAGCACGCCATGGTGAACCGCTCCCTGGAATCCGCCCAGCGCAAGGTGGAACAACGCAACTTCGACATCCGCAAGCAATTGCTGGAATACGACGACGTGGCCAACGACCAGCGCAAGGTCATCTACAGCCAGCGCAACGAGTTGCTGGAAACCGACGACGTCTCCCAGGGCGTGGCCGGCATGCACGCCCAGGTGCTCAATGACGTCATCAACGAATACATGCCCCCGGGCAGCATGGCCGAGCAGTGGGACGTGGCGGGCCTGACCCAGGCCCTGGCCGGCGAATTCCTGCTGGACTGCCCCGTGCAGAAGTGGCTGGACGAGGACGAGAAGCTGGACGAGCAGGGCGTGCGGGACCGGGTGGTGCAGGTAGCCGCGGAGGTCTACGCCCAGAAGGAGGCCCTGGCGGGCAAGGAGAACATCCGCAACTTCGAGCGCGCCATGCTGCTGCAATCCCTGGACAGCCACTGGCGCGAGCATCTGGCCGCCATGGACCACCTGCGCCAGGGCATCCACCTGCGGGGCTACGCCCAGAAGAACCCCAAGCAGGAATACAAGCGGGAAGCCTTCGAGCTGTTCGAGCGCATGCTGGGCACCATCACCCGGGAAGTGGCCCAGGTCACCCTCACCGTGCAGATCCGCAGCGAGGCCGACGTGGAGGCGGTGGAACAGCAGGAACCGACCGTCAGCAACGTCCAGTACCACCACGCCGACTACGACGAAGCCCTGGGCGCCGGCGGCGAGGATCAGGCCACGGCCGGCCAGCAGCCCCAGCACCGGGCCTTCCCCAAGGTGGGGCGCAACGACCCCTGCCCCTGCGGCTCCGGCAAGAAATACAAGCACTGCCATGGTGCCCTGGCCTGAGTTCCTCCCCCTGCCGGCAACGGAAGGGGGACGGGCCTTGCCCGGAAGCGGGCTTTAGTCGACAATTTCGCTCAACTATTTGAGAGCGAACCATGCCCTACTACATCTACAAGATCGGCCCCCTGAACATCCTGGAAAAACAGGGCCAGGCCGAGAGCTTCAAGGAAGCCAAGGCCGCCGCCAACGAGTTGCGCAAGCAGCTGGACCCCAACTCGGGCCAGACCATCAAGATGATCTTCGCCGAGAACGAGCTCCAGGCGGAGGACACCCTGTCCCAGCCCCGGGAACTGGACCCCAGCCTGGCCGGGGACGACTACTGAGTTTGGAAGTAGGCAGTGGAGAGTGGGGAGTAGGAAAATCGTCCCCACTCCCTACTACCCATTCCCCACTCCCCATCATGTCCGGATACAACGAAGCCGCCTACAAGGACGCCCGGGATTCCATCATCGCCCTGAAGTGCCCCTTCGAGCGGGCCCTGTTGTCCCACTGCGTGAACTGCTCCGCCGCCAGGCGCCTGCTGCTGGCGGAGCGGGAGGCCATCACCTGCTCGGACCAGGAGGCCAACGCCCGCTGCAAGGCCTTCCACGAGGCCCTGCACCGCAACGCCCGCTTCGCCCTGCACATGGACCCGGACCAGCCCTGGCCCTTCGCCAAGGAAATCCGCGCCCAGTGCGGCGGCATCAAGGGTTTGCAGGCAGCCATGGGCTACGAAGGCGCGGAGTCCGCGGACGTGGCCGCCCTGGTGCGGGAAGGCCTGTTCCGCTTCGGCCGCCTGGCCGATTTCCCCTACTCGGAAATCATGCGCGGCGTGGTGCACTACGAGCCGCGCAAGAAGCGCGACTGACTAAAGCCGGTCCATGCGCCGGCAGGCGGACGGCGGCGCCACGCCACGCCCCAGCACCATCACCTTGAACAGCTCCCCCATCTCGTGGGGCTGCACCAGCTTCTGCACCGCCTGGGCGGCGCGCAGGTAGTCCGGGGTGCCCGGGGTCATGCCTGCCATCAGATCAAGCAGGCCCGCGTCCAGCAGGAAGCGGCCCTGGGTGGCGTAGCCCAGCAGGTCCAGCCCCGTCGTGGCGGCGGCCTCGGCCACGGCGGTGAAATCCACGTGGGCGGTGATGTCCGCCAGCCCCGGCAGGAAGAAGGGATCGTCCAGGCTGTGGTGACGGTAATGCACCTTCAGGGTGCCCGCCTGCCGCTGGGGGTGGTAGTACTCGGCCCGGTTGAAGCCGTAGTCGGCGAACAGCATCAGCCCCCTCTCCAGGCAGGCCGCCAGGCTGGCGATGAGGGCGGGGGCGGCCAGGTTCACTTCCGAGACATAGGGTGCCGACACCGGCAGCCGGGCCACGGCCTCCGCCAGGGCGGGAGATGCGATGGGCCGGTCGGCCCAGGCGAAGGCCCCCCCCGCCCTGCCCTCCACCGCAAGCGGGGAAGGGCTGGGAAGGGCCACGCCCCGTTCCAGGGCCCCCTCCGCCGTCCAATGCAGCAGGTGCACCGGCAGGGCATCCAGCACCTCGTTGGCCAGGATCACGCCGCGCACGCGCTCCGGCAGGGCATCGAGCCAAACCACCCGGGAGACCAGATGGGGGGCCTGTTCCGCCAGCCGTTCCCGCTGGCGCGCCCGCAGGTCCGGGCTCACCTCCAGGATGAGATAACGCTCCGGCAGGCATGCCAGCCGTTCCAGTTCCAGCAGCACGCCCACGGCCAGGCGGCCGCTGCCCGCCCCCAGTTCCAGGATGTCGCCGCCGGTCCGGGCCAGGGTCTCCCCGGCCACCCGGGCCAGGGTCCGGCCATACAGGGGCGTGAGTTCCGGCGCGGTGATGAAGTCCCCCGCGCCGCCAAACTTGGCCGCACCCCCCGCGTAATAGCCCAGGCCCGGGGCGTAGAGGGCCAGTTCCATGTAGCGGGTGAAGGGGATCCAGCCGCCGGCCCGCTGAATCTCATCCTGGATGTGCCGGACCACGCCATCGCCGTGGGCCTGGGCTTCCGGGGCCGGCGAAGGCAGCTCGGCGCGTGTGCTAGATTTCATGCCGCCATCATACAAAACGTATTCCAATGGAACGGTCCGATTCCCCCCTGCGCGACAGTCTGCTGGCCCTGCCCACCTGGGCTGCCTACACGGCCATCGGCCTGCTTTCCGGCGGGGTGGCCGTGGGCCTGGCCTTGCTGCTGGCGCCGGGCATGGACGACACCCTGCGTTCCGCCGGCGGGCAATTGCTGGTGGTGTCCCTGCCGGTGCTGTCGGTGGCCATCGGCGTGCTGGGGGCCAGCTGGTCCCGCACGGAACGCATCGACGAACTGGTGGCCGACTATCTGCGCAAGACCGTGGGCGACAAGCTGGAGGCCTACCTCCTGCCATCCAAGACAGGGCAAGAAGGCCCCTTCCCGCCCCTGTTCGCGCGCATGGAGCGGGACTTCCGCAAGGACATCACCTCTTATTGCCACTATCACCTGTATGACAAGGGGGGGCGCCGCTTCGATCTGCTGGTGAAATCCAACATCTTCAACATCGAGGTCTCCCTGGGTCTGCGCCTGGGCGCGCCGCCTCCCGGCTTTACCCCCGCTCTCGCCGCCCAGCCCAACAACTTCAACTCCCTGGCCGACTGGCCCGCCGCATCCGCCCACCCCCTGGTCAACCTGGCCCCCCTGACCCTCCACGGCTGCCTGGCCGAGGGCTATACCCTCTACGTGGATGGGGACCTCCTGCACGATGGCGGCCTGAAGGTGAACGTGCGCCTGCGCCAGAAACTGGAGGACAACTTCCTCACTTCCCCCTACCTGCGGCGCTACTTCGCCGAGGACGCCGCCATCGCCGCCTACTTCTTCTATGCGGAAGCCCTGGCCGGCAACACCCGCATCACGGGCGGAGAGTTCTGATGCGGGTGGCCATCCTCGGTGCCGGCCCCGCCGGCATGTCCTGCGCCAACGCCTGCCTGTCTTTCGGCCTCACCCCGGTGGTGATCGAGCGGGGCGACCATGTGGGCGGCGCCCAGCGCAGCAACTTTCACCCCAACCTGTGGCTGCTGGGCTCCCCCAGCGAGAGCGGCCAGGAGCTCACCCGCCGCCTGGTGTCCCACTACGCCGAACTCCACGCCACCACCCTGCTTTCCACCCGCCTGGAGGGCCTGGAAAAAGGCGACGGGGGATTCATCCTGCACCTGCATACCCCGGAAGGCCGCCGGGACCTGGCGGTGGGCGCCCTGGTCATCGCCAGCGGCATGCGCCCCCACGCCACGCCGGAACTGGAGGCCCTGGCCCAGGCCAGCCCCCGGGTCATCGTCGGCCCCCTCAACGACACCATCCGGGACCACGTGCGCGACGCGGACGTGCTCATCCTCGGCGGCGGCGACAACGCCCTGGATCACGCCCTGTTCCTGGCGGAACGGGGTAACCGCATCCGGGTCTGCACCCGGAATGAATTTTCAGGACGGGAGGCCCTCCTGGCCGCCTGCCGGCAACGGGGGGAAATCGAGTTGCGCACCCATTGCCGGCCGGAACGACTGGACGCGGATGAAAAAGGCGTCACGGCCCATTGGGCTGAAGCGGAACCAGGACGCTACGACTGGCTGCTGGTGATGTACGGCTACAAACCCAACACCGAGGTGGTGGAGTCCTTCGTCCCGGCCCTCCGCCCGGCGCGGGCATCCTCCGGCCACCTGCACGTGGACACCTGGCAACGCACCACCGTGCCCGGCATCTACGCCGCCGGCGACGTCACCGACAACGTCCAGCCCGCCATCCCCACCGCTATCGCCCAGGGGCTGGCGGCGGCCAAGGCCATCGAGCGGGACTGGAAGGCGGGGCGCCTGGGGCAAGGGTAGCCAGGCATCCCGCCCGTAGACCCGTAGGGCGCAATAACCAACGGGCATTGCGCCACACCAGCCAAGCGGGCGGAATACGCCGCGCTATTCCGCCCTACACGCCCTCACAGCCCGTGGTACTTCCTGTACCAGGCCGCCCAGTTGGCCAGGCCCACGGCCAGGTCGGTCCTGGGCTCGAAGCCCACATCCCGCTTCAGGTCGTCCACGTTGGCATAGGTGGCCACCACGTCGCCGGGCTGCATGGGCAGGAAGTTCTTCTTCGCTTCCTGACCGATGGAATCCTCGATGGTCTTGATGAAGGTCATCAGTTCCACGGGCTGGTTGTTGCCGATGTTGTAGACCCGATAGGGGGCATAGCTGGTGCCCGGGTCCGGGGCGTCGGTGGTGAAGTCCGGGTTGGGGGTGGCGATCTTGTCCAGCACCCGCACCGTGCCTTCGGCGATGTCGTCGATGTAGGTGAAATCCCGCTGCATCCTGCCCATGTTGAACACGTCGATGGGCCGGCCTTCCAGGATGGCGGAGGTGAACAGCCAGGGGGACATGTCCGGCCGGCCCCAGGGGCCGTACACAGTGAAGTAGCGCAGGCCCGTGGTGGGCAGCCCATAGAGGTGGCTGTAGGTGTGGGCCATGAGCTCGTTGGCCTTCTTGCTGGCGGCGTACAGGCTCACGGGATGGTCCACGTTGTCGTGCACCGAGAAGGGCATGTGGGTGTTGGCGCCGTAGACGCTGGAGGAGCTGGCGTAGACGAAGTGCTCCACGCCGTTGTGGCGGCAGCCCTCCAGCAGGTTGCCGAAGCCCACCAGGTTGGTCTGCACGTAGGCGTAGGGGTTCTTCAGGGAGTAGCGCACGCCGGGCTGGGCCGCCAGGTTGATGACCCGGTGGGGCTTCTCGGCGGCGAACAGGTCTTCCACCGTCATGCGGTCGGCGATGTCTCCGCGCACGAACTTGAAGTTGGGGAAGGGCTTCAACTGCTCCAGGCGCGCCAGCTTCAGGTTTGGGTCGTAGTAGTCGTTGAGGTTGTCGATGCCCACCACTTCGTCGCCCCGCTTCAGCAGGATCTGGGCCACATGCATGCCGATGAAGCCGGCCACGCCGGTGACGAGTACTTTCATGGGGTGAACTCCCTAACAAGATCGCGAGATTCTATCAGCGGCTAGAATCCGCGCATGCGCGTGCTCTACTCCCTGGCCTGGCTGCTGGCCCTGCCTTTCGCCTTCCTCTACCTGCTGTGGCGCGGCCGCCGGCAGCCGGCCTACCTGCGCCATTGGGGCGAGCGCCTGGGGCTGGCGCCCCGTTCCCGTTACCGGCCCGTCATCTGGATCCACGCGGTGTCGGTGGGGGAAACCCGGGCCGCCGTGCCCCTGGTGGAGGCCCTGCTGCGCCAGCACCCCAACCACGCCATCCTCCTCACCCATGCCACGCCCACGGGGCGGGCCGCGGGCCACGAGCTGTTCGGCGACAAGGTGCGCCGGGCCTATCTGCCCTACGATTTCCCGCCTTTGGTGTGGCTGTTCCTGGAACGGGTCCGGCCCGAACTGGGCATCATCATGGAAACGGAGCTCTGGCCCAACCTGTTCCGTGCCTGCTGCTACCGGGACATTCCCGTGCTGCTGGTGAACGCCCGCCTGTCGGAGCACTCGGCCCGGGGTTATCGGCGCTTCGCCTCCCTGGCCCGCATGGCCCTGCAGGACCTGAGCGCCATCGCCGCCCAGACAGAGGCGGATGCGGCCCGCCTGGAGGATTTGGGTGCGGGGGGCATCGCCGTCACCGGCAACGTCAAATTCGACGTTACGCCCCCTCCGGACACCCCGGCGAAAGCCGCCGAACTGCGACGCCTGTTTGCCGGCCGGTTCGTGTTCCTCTGTGCCAGCACCCGGGAAGGGGAAGAGGACCTGCTGCTGGAAGTCCTGGGAGATCTGCCCGCCGACGCCCTTCTGGTGCTGGTGCCCCGCCACCCCCAGCGCTTCGACGCCGTGGCGGATCTGCTGCGGGTCCGG
>CAZREY010000105.1:0-7966 GCA_964599015.1 uncultured Thiobacillus sp. | reverse complement strand
CCAGACCAACCTCCTGGCCCTGAACGCCGCCATCGAGGCGGCCCGGGCCGGGGAGGCGGGACGGGGCTTCGCCGTGGTGGCGGACGAGGTCAGGAAACTGGCGGAGAACACCAAGAGCGCCTCGGTCTCCATCGGCCGGGTCATGGAGGACCTGATGCGGGAAGCGGAGGCCATGCTCAACGATTCCGAGGCCATGCGCGACATGGCCAACAATTCCCGGGGCATCGTCGGCCAGGTATCGGACAGCTTCAACCAGTTCGCCGCTTCCGCCAAGAAAACCCTGGAGAAGACCTATCACGCCCTGGACATGAGTTTCGCGTCCCTCATCAAGGTGGACCATATCATCTACAAACAGCGCGCCTACATGGCCCTGAGCACCGGCGGCGAGGAAGAGTACGTCAAGGCCATCAGCGTCGACTGCCATGGCTGCCGTCTGGGCAAGTGGTACTACGAAGGCGATGGCAGGAAGCACTTCGGCGAGACCCCCTCTTACCGGACCATGGAAGCCCCCCATCATCAGGTGCACCACAGCGCCCATGAAATGCTGGGCTATATCGACAAGGGTTGGGAGAAGGACGTCAACATGCAGCAGACCATCTACTCCAAGCTGGAGAAGATGGAGGCGGGCAGCCACGGGGTCATGGAAATCATCGACCGCATGGTGGCGGAAAAACATGGCGAACCCTCCACCACCGCCATCGTGCCGAGCGCGCCGGCGACAAGCCCGGCCACCTCCACCAAACTGGCACCGCCGGCCCCCAAGGCAGGCGCCGGCTCCATCGACTTGTTCTGACCCGGCGGAAGATCGCCGCCTCAGTCGATGCCCAGGCGCTCCAGGCGATAGCGCAGGCTGCGAAAGGTCACCCCCAGCAGCCGCGCGGCGGCGGTCTTGTTGTTTCCGCTCTTGGCCAGGGCCGCCGTTATGGCCTTCCGCTCCACGGCATCCAGATAATCCTGCAGCCCCGTCCCGGCTTCACCCGCCTCGGGGATATCCGCCGCCACTGCGCCCCCCTGGGGGGTGATCTGGAGATCCTGCGGCGAGATTTCCTCCCCTTCCGACAGTGCCAGGGCGCGCTCCAGCATGTTTTCCAGTTCCCGCACGTTGCCGGGAAAGTCATAGCGCTCCAGGGATTCCAGGGCCGCCGGGCTCAGACGGGGCCCATGCCGCCCGGCCAGGCGCTCCAGGATGTACGCGGCCAGTTCCCCCACGTCCTCCCGGCGTTCCCTGAGGGCGGGCATGTGGATGCCGATGACGTTGAGGCGGTAGAACAGGTCGTGACGGAACCGGCCGGCGGCCACGGCGGCCTGGAGGTCCTGATGAGACGCGCTGATGATGCGCACGTCCACCGGCTCTTCCGCCACGCCGCCCACCCGACGCACCCTTTTTTCCTGGATGGCGCGCAACAGCTTCACCTGCATGTTCAGGGGCAGGTCCACCACTTCGTCGAGGAACAGGGTGCCGCCATGGGCTGCCTGGAAGAAGCCGTCCCGATCCGCGTCCGCGCCGGTGAAGGCCCCCTTGCGGTAGCCGAAGAACTCGCTCTCCATCAGGTTCTCCGGGATGGCGCCGCAGTTCACGGCCACGAACGGGGCATCCGCCCTGGGCCCTTCCGCGTGGATCAGCCTGGCCGCCACTTCCTTGCCCGTCCCCGTGGCGCCGGAGATGAACACCGGCGCCTGGCTGCGCGCCACCTTGTCGATGAGGGCACGCACCTGCGCCATGGGCACGGACCGACCCACCAGTCGATAGATGCTCGCCGCCTTGGCGGGGGCTTCCGGCAATTTCAGGGCCGAGCGCACCAGGGAACGGATCTTCTCCGGGGTGACGGGTTTTTCCACGTAGTCGAAGGCCCCTGCCTTCAGGGCCACCACGGCGTTCTCCGCGGAGCCAAAAGCGGTGATGACCGCCACCGGCGTCCCCGGGGTGGACTCGGCGATATGCCGCACGATCTCCAGTCCTTCCCCATCGGGCAGGCGCATGTCCGTCAGGCAGAGATCAAACGCCTGCTGATCCAGCCAAGTCCTGGCCTGGGCCACGGATTCGGCCCGTTCGCTGTCCAGTCCCATGCGCGCCATGTCCAGTTCCAGCAGGTCCAGCAGATCCGGCTCGTCATCCACCAACAGGATACGGGGACGTTTCACGTTGCGCTCTCCTTGCAGGGGGGCCAGGTTCCACTCAGCCGGAACATGGCGCCGTCGGGAATTTCCATGTAGCTCAGGCCACCACCGTTGGCCTCGGCCAGGTCCCGGGCGATGTAAAGACCCAGGCCGGTGCCCTGCTTCGACGTGGTGTAGAAAGGTTCGAACAATCGGGTCTTGGTCTCGGCGGGAATGGGAGGGCCATCGTTGATGACATCGATATCCACGCGATCCGCCTGGCCGGACAGGCGGATGCGTATGCTGCCCGGCTGCCTGGAGCAGTAGCGCCAGGCGTTGCGGAGCAGGTTCCACAGTATCTGTTCCAGATGATTGCCATCCATGCACAGGCGCGGGTCGCCATTCGCGTGCACCTGGATGATGTGCTCGGGCACCTGTTCACGTTGGGCGAAATGCTGCACGAAGCGGGGCACCACCTCGGCCAGGGCCAGGTCCTCCCTCCGCATCCGGTCCCGGCGGTTCAGGGCCAGTACGTCCTCCACCAGCCCGTTCAACCGTTCCGCGTTGTCATTGATGATCCGGGTGAGGCGCACGGTCACGTCATCCTGATGGTCTTCCTGCAGCAGACCCGCCGCATGTCGGATGGCGGACAGGGGGTTTCTGATCTCGTGGGCCAGATTGGCGGTCAACATGCCCAGGGAGGCCAGCTTCATGCGCTGGGCCTGGGCCTCCAGGTCCGTCATGTCCTCCAGCACCACCACGGCGCCCTGGCTGCGGGAAGGCTCCAGTTCGATGAATCGCGGAATCAGGCGGCGCCCGTCCCGGCCGGGCTGGAAGGGGTGGGGCGGGATGGTTTGCTGTTTGCGCCAACGGGACCAGAGTTCCGCAAGTTGGGGAGCGCACTGGCGCAGATTGCAATGGGAAAAGAAGCGCGTTCCCAGCAGTTCTTCCGCCCGGGCATTGAATTGCAGCACCTCGCCATCGCCGTCCACCGCCATGACCGCATAGGGCAATTCCTGGATCATCCTGGCGTTGATGCGCGCCATGTTTTCCGCCTCCTGGCCCTTCTCCCGGGCCAGCCGGGAAGCCACCAGCACGCCCGTGGTTTGCACGTGGGCCAGCAAGGCCACGCCGAAGAAGCTGGCCGCCAGCACGCCCCCCCGGGCCAGGATGTTCAGGGTGGCATCCCCACTCAGCACCAGCCAGACTTGCTGGGACAGGACCACCAGAGAGGCCAGGGACGCCCAGAAAAGGATTTTCCGCTTCTGACGCAGCATGCCCACGGCCGCCATGGATACGATGAGCAGCAGACCCGGCCCCGCGGGCCCGCTGCCGCTGGCATAGAGAATGGCGCCTATGCAGGCGACATCCACGATGACATGGCGCACCAGCTGGGTTTCGAATGCCGGCAGCCGATTGCGCATGGGCAGGATGAATACCCAGGCCGAGAGAAAATAAACGGCGCAGATTCCCGCGAACCATTCGGGGCTCTTCAGGGACAGCAGGCTTCCCTCCATGGCCAGGCCCACGACGGCCAGGGCAAAGGCAACGAACAGGCGAAAGTGATTGAGCTGTGTGAGGGCGCGCCAAAAGCTGTCCGGCGCCTCGTCCCGTAGGGTCAGAGTTGGAACATCACTGGTCGCCGCGTCGGTGTTCATCACAGCAGTAGAACTGTCCCTTGCTCAAGAGGGCCTCTGAACGTGGCAGGTTCACACCGCACACCTTGCAGCGCACCATGTCTTCCGCCTGCTTGGAGGCCGGCGGGGCCTTGGTGGTATCGCCCCGCTTCTTGCCCATGTGCTTGAACCACAGCACCAGCAATACCGTGGCCAGGACAATGAACAGTATCTTAGCCACGGGACAGGCCGTTCTTGTGGGTGTCGTTGATGACGGCCAGCAACTGCTTGAAGGGAATCTCCCGGCCCCAGCGGTTCACGAACTGCATGTAGGGCAGGTCCCTGCCGGTGGGGAACTGGTAGGTATCCGCCACCATCTCGTCGTACAGCTTGCGCAGCACGCCATCCAGATGGTCCAGCATGGTGGCCCAGCGCTCCGCGTTCTCGGGGTCGTATTCGATGCCGGCGCGCATCTCGTCGATCTCATACACGGCGTTGTGCACCAGGTCCACGTATTCGTCGTAGGTCTTGGGGCCTTTCATTTCATTCCTCGCTAACCGCAAAAACAAACAGGGGCCGAAGCCCCTGTCATTGTGCCACTTAGATGCACCGATTACTTGCCGGCGCTCACTTGCCGGCAAATTCTTCCAGCTTGCGGGCCCGCACCACGTTGCCGTTGAGGCCGGCGTCCTTGGCGGAGCCGCCGTAGGCCAGGGTCATCAACTGGGAGTAGTACAGCACCGGGATGTCGAACTTGGTGCCGTAGCGCTTGTTGATCTGGCCCTGATAGACCTCCACGTTGGCCTGGCACAGGGGGCAGGGGGTGACGATCATCTCGGCGCCGTTGTCGTAGGCGGACTCGATGATGTCCTTGATCTGTCCCTGGGCCTTTTCCGGCTCGGAGAAGGCCAGGGCGCCGCCGCAGCAGGTCACCTTCTGGTCGTACTTCACCGCCTCGCCGCCCACGGTCTCGATGAGCTTGTCCAGATACATGGGGTTCTCGAAGGACTCGCCGGCGATGCCGAAGGGGCGGTTGGTCTGGCAGCCCACGTAGCCGGCGAACTTCATGCCGTCCAGGGGTTTCTTCACGGGCTTCTTCAGCTCGTCGTAGCCCAGGTCCTCGATGAGCACTTCCACCATGTGGCGCACCTCGGGGATGACCTTGATCTGCAGACCGGCTTCCTTCAGGGCTTCCTGGGTGTCGGCCATGAGGCGGTCGCTGTGCTCCAGGCGCTCCTTGGACTCCCGGGAACCCAGCCAGCAGGCGGCGCATGTGGCGACGATGTCCTGGCCCGGCAGGTTGGTCTCCGCCAGGGCGAAGTTGCGGGCGTTCATCACATGCCGGGGCAATTCGCCCGCCTCGGCGTAGCTCACGGACGCGCCACAGCAGTTCCAGTCCGGGATCTCGGTCATCTTGATGTCCAGGGTCTTGCACATGGACTCCACGCTGACCAGGTAGTTGGAGGCCGACGCGCCCTTCTGGGACGAGCAGCCGGGGTAGAAAGCGTATTCCTTGCGTGCCATCTTCTTTCTCTCCTTGAGCCCGCCGTTAAGCCGAGCGGCCCTTGCGCTTGGCTTCCAGCTCGTTGGCCTTGGCCAGCATCTTGTGGATGCCGTTCACATCCTTGCACTTGTGGCCCATGCCCAGGGCTTCCAGGGGATTCAGGCGGCCGGCCTTCACCAGGCCCAGGGCCACGTCCTTCATCTCCAGGCCCTTCTTGATGCCGGCGCCGATGCCGTCCTTGAAGTACAGGCTCTGGGTGAGCTGCACCTCGTTGACGCGGCCGTACTTGGTGGCGTTGTTCCAGAAGGTCTTGGACAGGTGCATGGTGGGCTGATTCTTGGGGGCCCGGCCGATCTTGTAGGCGTACTCGGCGATGCCGTGCATGACGTGGGTGACGGGCACCTTGCGGGGACAGCGCACGTAGCAGTTGTAGCAGGACGTGCACATGTACATGCCGTTGGAGTTCAACACTTCCTCGCGCTTGCCGGCGCGGATCAGCATGAAGATCTCCTGGGGCGGATGGTCCCAGCCCGAGTGGAAGTTGGTGGGGCAGGAGCCGGAGCACAGGCCGCACTGCATGCACATCTTCACCCACTCGCCCATCTCGGCCTGCTCTTCAATCTCCTTGAGGAAATTGTTCTTGTAGCGCTCGGCCATTTCGGCGTTCAGAGTCGGTTTCTTGTCGCTCATCGATCTCTCCTTACAGACCCTTGAAGGGCGACGGGCCCATGGCCTTGACCTGCTCGGCGTAGGCGTTGATCTTGGCGGGCAGGGTGGCGATGTCGGTGATGGCCACTTCCATGTCCATCAGGCGCTCGGTCTCCAGGTTCATGCCCTTGAGGGTGTCGTACACCTTGGACATGCGGTAGCGGCCCAGCTCGGAACCCTTCACGAAGTGGCACTGGTATTCCTCGCCGTGCTTGCAGCCCATGAGCATGACGCCGTCATAACCGCCGTTCAGGGCGTCGGTGATCCAGATGGTGTTCACCGAACCCAGGCAGCGCACGGGGATGACCCGCACGAAGGGGTCGTATGCGTGGCGGTTCAGGCCGGCCATGTCCAGGGCGGGGTAGGCGTCGTTCTCACAGGCCAGCACCAGGATGCGGGGCTTCTCGGAGAACTCGTCCGGCACGTCCACGGCCTTGATCTGGGCGCCCACGGTGTTCACCGAGTAGTTCTCGAAGGAGATCACCCGCACCGGGCAGGCGCCCATGCAGGTGCCGCAGCGGCGGCAGCGCGATTCGTTGAACAGCGGGAAGCGCTTCTCGTCCTCGTCGATGGCACCGAAGGGGCATTCCACCGTGCAGCGCTTGCACTGGGTGCAGCCTTCCAGGCGGGCCGTGGGGAAGGACAGGTCGCCGGCGCGCGGATGGGCGGCCTTGCCCAGGCCGGCGTTCTCCACCGCCTGGATGGCCTTCATGGCGGCGCCCGTGGCGTCTTCCACCGCCTGGGCGATGTCCATGGGACGGCGCACCGGGCCGGCGGCGTAGATGGCCGTGCGGCGGGTCTCGTAGGGGAAGCAGATGAAGTGGCTGTCGTTGAAGCCGTGCTTGAAGTGGGGGATGTCCGGGCCCTGGCGGTAGTCCAGGTTGAGCACGGACTTGTCCATCATGGCCACCACCTTGGCGGTTTCTTCCGCGCCGCCCCCTTCCGCCGCGCGCTTGGCGTCGGCCAGGGCTTCCAGTTCGGGGCCGGAGTTGGGCACCGCACCGGTGGCCAGCACCACCAGATCGGCTTCCGCGGCGGTGTCCTCGTTCAGGATCAGATCCTTGAACTTGACGGTGCAGGTATTGCCGTTGGCGGTCACTTCAGAGACCACGCCCTTGGAGAAGATCACGCCCCGGTTCTGGGCGGAACGGTAGAAGTCCTCGCCGTTGCCGGGGGTGCGCAGGTCGGTGAACAGCACCACGGTATCCACGTCCGGGTTGCTGTCCTTGAAGTAGGTGGCCTGCTTGATGCTGACGTTGCAGCAGTAGCCGGAACAGTACTGCAGGTGTTCGCCGGAACTGTCCCGCTGGCCCGCGCACTGCACGAACACCACGGATTTCACCGGCTGGCCGTCGGAGGGGCGGCAGATGGGCTTGCCGGCGGCGGCGGCTTCCCTGGCCAGGGCCTCCAGGCCGGCCTGGTCCACCACGTTGGGGGACTTGCCGTAGCCCAGGTGGGGCAGCTTGTTGGCGTCGTAGAGGCTGAAACCGGTGGCCTGGATGATGGAGCCCACGTCCTCGGTGGCGGTGGCGCCGCTCTCGATGGCGATCTCGGCCTTGAAGCGGCCGGGGGCGCCGGAGGTCTTGGCGATGCGGGCGTTCAGGTACACCTTGATGTTGGCGTCGGCGTCGATGCGGGCCGCCAGGTCGGCCACGCCGTTGTCCTCGGGGGCCTTGAAGGGCTCGCGGGTGGGCACGCGCTTGTGCATCTTGCCGGCCCAGCCGCCCAGGGCGCCGGTCTTCTCCACCAGCACCACCTTGTAGCCGGCCTTGGAGGCCTCCAGAGCGCTGGTCATGCCGGAGATGCCACCACCGACCACCAGAATCGTCTTGATGGTGCCGGTCTTCTGATTGCCGGCGGGCACCTGCATGGCCTTCACCTCGGCGCACATCATGCGCACATAGTCCTCGGCCATTTCCTGGGTGGTTTCCCGGGCCTCGTCGGTGTCGGGGCGGATCCAGATCACGCCTTCCCGCAGGTTGCCCCGGCTCATGGCCACGGTGGAAAAGTTGAAAGCCTCGGTCTTGGCCCGGCGGGACCA